>CAKKRL010000069.1 GCA_919902655.1 Thermodesulfovibrionia bacterium | reverse complement strand
CATATTTCTCAATTTTTATTGACAAAGAACTCCTCATCGGTTAGTATTAAATCACGATGGGGCCTAAAGACAGATTAAGAGAGCTTCTCCTCGATCTCGCCTATACCATTAATGAGGTAATATCAGAAAACCGCCAGATAAAGGATGCCCTGATGAATTTTGATAAGGAAGGTTACCATGTGGATCTCGTGCTTGCCTCAATCACAAGGGTAGCAAAAAAGGATGAAGAACTGAAATACGAATTCAATCCCCTTGATAAGGCATTCCTGAATGCCATCAAGATAAAACTGGAATAAAGAATGAGACTCTCCGCTACGCCCAGAATGGCAAAAACAGTCTCAGGGTTTATAAGAATATCCTGCCTCTAAAGCCTTTTCGTTCAGGGCTATAAGGGAAGCCCTCCTCTCCGGGATGACCCTTTTCATGGCCTCTTTCAGAGAGGTTAATGTGATCTCACTCTTCCTGTTTGCGAGTGCACCTGCCATCACCATATTGGCTGTCCGTACATCCCCTACTTTTTCTGCTATTTCATTCGCAGGGATACCCACTATCTCTAAGTCCTTCCTCTTACCTCCCCCTTTTATAAGGGATGAATTAAGGATGATAATGCCCTGCGGTTTAGCCCTCTTCTCGAATCTTTCAAAGGAGACGTTGTTCATTATCATGAATGCACCCGGGCTCTGGACAATGGGTGAGCCTATGGTCTCGTCTGATATGATTACTGTACAGTTGGCAGTGCCCCCCCTCATCTCAGCACCGTAGGAGGGAAACCATGTGACATGCATCCCTTCAAGTAACCCTGCCCAGGCAAATAGCTTTCCTATCAGAAGAACCCCCTGCCCCCCCGAACCGGCAATCATGATGTCAAGATACATCTTTGAAAACACCTAAAGGAAATACCTTAATCATTTCATCCCTGATCCAGGCTGAGGACTCAACCGGGTCCATCCCCCAGTCAGTCGGGCATGAAGAGAGGACCTCAACAAAAGAGAAACCCTTTCCGTCTATCTGGTTTTTAAATGCCTTCATTATAGCCCTCTTTGATGACAGTATGTTCTTCGGAGAATCCACAGATACCCTCTCTATATATACCGGACCTTCAAGCGAGGATAGTAGCTCTGAAACCTTTAAGGGATATCCTTCAATTTTAGAATCTCTCCCCCTCGGAGTTGTAGTAGTCTTCTGTCCGAGTATTGTGGTAGGAGCCATCTGGCCACCTGTCATACCATATGTGGCGTTATTTACAAAGATAACGGTTATATCCTCACCTCTGTTTGCAGCATGGATAATCTCTGCGGTACCGATTGCAGCAAGGTCTCCATCCCCCTGATAACTGAATATTATCCTGTCTGGCAGAACCCTTTTCAGCCCTGTTGCAGCAGCAGGCGGCCTCCCATGGGCAACCTCAAGGATATCAAAATTAAAATAGTCGTATGCAAAGACAGCGCATCCTACAGGTGCAATCCCTATTGTCCTCTCCCTTATTCCGAATGAATCTACAGTTTCTGAAATAAGCCTGTGAATAACGCCATGCCCGCAGCCGGTACAGAACCTGAAAGGGACATCCTTAAGCCCGTCAGGCCTCCCGAAGACCTTTTTAATCTCTATCTCCGAACTCTGAACTCCGAACCCTGAACTCTTTTTACCTCTCATAGGCCCATACCCTGTTTTTCCCTTTCCCTTTCGCTATATAAAGTGACTGGTCCACAGCATACATTATAGATGTGGAATCTTTCCCGTCTGCCGGATATGTGGCGACCCCACCACTCACAGTCACATTATACCCATTTTTTATAAAGGGACTACTCAAAAGCTTCTCTTCTACTGCTTTTCTGATCCTTTCAGCGAATATCATAGCCTCCCCCTTCTCGGTATTCGGCAGGAGGATCACAAACTCCTCTCCTCCATAACGGGCAACTATATCCACCTTCCTCGCAAACGACGAGATAATGTATGCAACGCCCTGGAGTATATCGTCCCCGGCCTGATGGCCATAGGTATCGTTACATTTCTTGAAATTATCTATGTCGAAGATGATCAATGAGAATGGAACTCCGTATCTGTCCGTCCTGGCGATTTCGACCTCGAGTACCCTATAGAAATGACGGCTGTTATAGATCCCTGTAAGCCCATCTGTAACGGCCAGCCTGTTTGCCTCCTCATAAAGCCTGATCTTTTCTAGAACCATAGTAAGATGGTTTCCGATAAGGGAAAGCAGTCTCAGGTCTTCATATCCGATCTTTCTATGTTTTCTGCAGGCTAGGTTCATAACACCGAGGATCGTCTCTTCGAGTCTCAAGGGAACCCCTATATACAAAATCACACCCTCTCCCCTAAGGGAATTGAAATGTGGATCGGGGTTTGTCGAGAGGTCAATAAGGAAGAAGGGGTCATTCGATGTAAGAACAGACCAGAGGCCTTCCACCTGTTCCTTCAGGATATCAACAAATATACCTTTGGACTTTTTGAGGACAAATCCTCCTATTTCCTCATCGAAGACAGAAATCCAGCCAATCTCAACATCCAGCATTGTAAGGATATGGTCGAGCACTGCATCAAGGACCTTATCCAGGTCCTTTGACTTTATAAAGTCTTCGGATATTGCATTAAGGGCGGTAAGCTCCCTGTTCCTCCGCAGGAGTTCTAACTCTATCCCTCTGGGGTCATTCCCCTTTTTAAAAGGTATCTCCGCGGGGTTCATCAATTCTTTGAGAGTCTTCTCTGGAGGTTTAAGATGATTCCCTCCCTGAGACCATAATCACTGACAATGACCTCCCTGAATCCGAAATGATTCATAGCCTCAAGGAGTATAAGGGAACCCGGAAGGATAAGATCTTCCCTTCCGGGTTCGAGGGCAGGTATATTCCTTCTCTCTTCAAGGGTCATATCCTTAAGCCATGAAAAAATCTTCTCAACAGAACTCCTCTTAAGCACATAATTGTTTATTCTCGAAAAACTGTATCTCTCAAGGCCCTGGTCTATAGCAGCGAGGGTCGTGATCGTCCCTGCTGTCCCTATAAGCCTCGTCCCTTCAGGCAAGAAATTTCCCTTCTTCCTATATCTTTTACCTTTATTATAAACTGCTTTGTCTATACGTTCCCCGGACACCTCTATCCATCTTTTAACAGCAGACCTTAGATCTCTCAGATCCTTCTTCTCAACAGGGTCATTCTTTATAAAGGTCTCTGTAAGCGGCACAACACCGAAGTTCATACTCACTAAAGCCTTAGGTTTATTGCCCTCCGAAAAGATAAACTCTGTGCTCCCGCCGCCAATATCCATAACGATGCTGTGGGCAGGTAACTTCCTTATGCCGGCAAGGACGCCTGTCAGGGTCAGTTTCGCCTCTTCCCTGCCTGCAATGACATCCACAACAAGCCCTGCCTCCTTTTTTACCATAGTAAGAAAGTCCTTCTTATTTGAAGCCTCCCTCACTGCGCTTGTAGCAACTGCACTTAGCCCTTGCAGGGGATACCTGTCGGCCGATTCCTTAAATATCTTCAGGGCATTTACTGTCCTTTCAATTGCCTTTGGATCAAGATCCTTCCCTATTGAAATACCCTCTCCGAGCCGGGTTATCCTGCTCTCAGAATAAAGTTCCCTTATTTCACCGCTTCCGCTAACCTCTGCTATGAGCAGTCTGAGGGTATTGGATCCAATATCTATAGAAGCTAAAAGACTATCCTTCTTAATTCCCATACATGCCTCTTGGCTGACCTTGATTCAGTTTCTGAATGGCAGTATATTATAAAAAAAGGGGTTTATTGTCAAGGATTTCCATTGTCAGGATATTGACATTTTTTTTACTTTACTTATACTAACATAACTTACCTGATGAGACAAAAATGAAACATAGTGTCACAACCCTTATAAAAGAGGTCCTCGAAGAAGCCAGGGCCGAGGGAATTCTCAGGGTTGAAAGCCTTCCTTCAATACCTGTAGATGTCCCTAAGGAAAAATCCCATGGCGATATCTCTTCATCTATTGCCCTGAGCCTTGCATCTAAGGAGAAACTGCCCCCTCTCGAGATAGCGAGGATTATCTTGAATGGACTGGTTAAAAGGAGTGAGGGTTTCGAGAAGATAGAGATCGCAGGCCCGGGTTTTATAAACTTCACCTTCAGGAAGGAACACTGGTACGCGGTTCTGAGGGACATCCTCGGAAAGGGTGATTCATACGGAAGGTCAGACCTCGGTAAGGGCATTAAGATCCAGGTAGAGTTCGTAAGCGCCAACCCTACAGGCCCTCTCCATATAGGTCATGGAAGGGGCGCTGCCCTCGGCGATGCCCTGTCAAACCTCCTTGCGACTGCCGGTTATGACGTCCAGAGGGAGTATTATATAAACGACATAGGAACCCAGATGGAAATCCTCGGCAGGTCTGTATGGGTCAGGTTACTCCAGCTTCACAATTACGACATCCCCTTCCCTGAGAATCATTATCAGGGGGAATATATAAAGGATATTGCCAAGGAAATGGTAACCAATAAAAGGTTAGATGAAATAATAAAAAACCTCAGGGCAAAGGATATACTTGACCTGAAAAAAAACCCAGAGGAAAAGGTTATCCCCTGTTTCACAGAGTATTCCAAGGAATATATCTTAAACAGCATAAGAGATGACCTTGAAAGATTCGGGGTAAGATACGACAGGTGGTTTTCGGAAAACAGTCTTTATGAGGATGGCAAGGTGGACTCAGCGCTCTCGGGACTCGAAAAGAGCGGATTTCTCTATGAAAGGGACAGCGCCCTCTGGATAGAGACAACACGTTTCGGCGATGACAAAGACAGGGTTGTAAGGCGAAAGACAGAAAGGTACACCTATTTTGCCTCTGATATAGCCTATCATGATGATAAGTTTAAGCGGGGTTTTGAAAGGATTATAGACATATGGGGGGCAGACCACCATGGTTATGTCCCGAGGATGAAGGCCGTAATTCAGGCCCTGGGTTATAACCCTGAATCACTGAATGTCTTGCTCGTTCAGCTCGTTTCGCTTGTTAGAGAAGGAAAGCCTGTTGCCATGTCTACGAGGGCAGGTGAATTCGTCACATTAAAAGAAGTGATAGATGAAGTAGGGGTTGATGCGGCAAGATACATATTCCTCACAAGACGTCATGACAGCCACCTCGAGTTCGACCTCGAGCTCGCAAAGAGGCAGTCGAGCGAAAACCCCGTCTATTATGTCCAGTACGCCCATGCAAGGATAGCAAGTCTTTTCAGAGAGGCATCGGAGAGGGGGGTTAGTCTTTCCGAATCGGTAGATACAAGTCTGCTAAACCTTCCAGAAGAATTAGATTTAATCAGGGACCTCGGAAACTATCCAGAAATAATTGAAGGGAGCGCCGTGACCCTTGAACCCCACAGGATAACCTATTATCTTCATGGTCTCGCATCAAAACTCCACAGCTATTATTATAAATACAGGATAATCACTGACAACCCTGAACAAACCCATGCGAGACTCTTTCTTATTAAGGCTGTAGGGATGGTAATAAGGAATGCCCTGAAGATACTGGGTGTCTCCGCACCTGAAAGGATGTAAGGGACAGCCCGGACAGCTGTCAGAGAACCTTTTATTCAGATTCCTCCTCGATCGATCTATATAATCTCACAGGGATAGCCCTCTTTCTTACCTTTATGTTCAACATCTCCACCGTTACGGAGAAGGCCATTGAAAAATATATATAACCTTTCGGGATATGCAGATCAAACCCCTCAACAATCAGAGCTACGCCGATGACTACAAGGAAACTAAAGGCAAGGATCTTTATGGTCGGGTGCCTGTCCACGAACTCGCCGATTGCCCGTGAAGAGAACATCATTACTATTACAGCGATTACTATAGCAAGCATCATAACAGCAACATCACTTGCAAGACCTACAGCAGTAATAACCGAATCAAGAGAAAAGATAACATCCATAAGTGCAATCTGAACAAGCACAGCGGTAAAGTCCGCGGCCGCCTTCTGTGATTTCTTCTCCTCCCCTTCGAGGCTGTTGTGGATCTCGAAGGTGCTTTTCCATAGGAGGAACAGACCCCCTCCAATAAGGATGATATCACGTCCTGATATCTCTTCTGTAAAAACAGTAAAGAGAGGCGCATTAAGTTTCATAACCCAGGTAATAGTGAGAAGCAATGCCATCCGGGCGATCATGGCCAGTCCGAGACCGATAACCCTTGCCCTTTTCCGCATCTTCTGCGGCAACCGTCCTACCAGCACTGAAATAAAAATGATATTATCAATCCCGAGTACAATCTCAAGGGCCGTCAGGGTTACAAAGGCAATCCATGCCTGAGGGTCTGTTATCCAGTCCATCTGTCTCCTCCTTAATCTCTGTTAAATCTTCCTTGCAGAAATGATTCCTTCAAAAAGTATTATTAAAATGATAATCGTAAACCCTGACAGAAGGGCAGGCGGACTAACATTTCCTGTCTTTAAAGTTATTATCAAAACAAGGCCTATAATACCAAGTTTTAAAAGATAGAAGAAAAGTACTGCCCCTTTCGCCCTTGAAGGGTTCCGGGATTCAGTTATACCCCTTACAGTTTTTGTGATCCATCTTATGTTAACAAGTCCCAAAACCCCGCCGAAGACGAAACTTACAGCTACCATCACATCCCAGATAAAGATCATTAAAAATCCTAAAGCAAGTATTATTAATGCCCCTCTGATCTCCACCCTTTTTAGGAATCTATCAATCATCATTGATCATCTTTATCCTTCGTCACCCTGGAGAGGATATGAAAAAGATTTCTGAAACCTGCAATGATGCCGAGTATAAGAAAAACAATCATAAGCCATGGTTTTGTTCCTAAAAGGGAATCAAGCCAGTAGCCGATTAAAAATCCTATCACTGTGGCTGCTACTATATTTATCCCGACAGTACTAAGGACACCAAGCCATCTTAAATAATCTTTCTTCTCCTCTCCCACAATATCATCTCATTTCATAGAATTTGCCGAATACCTCATCAGTGAGAGCCGCTGCTGCCTGCCCCATAAACCTGCTGAGCAGAGGCCTTCTCGGTTTTACCCATATGACCTTTTCTTTACTCACCCCTGTCTCTTCTGACATAGAATCGAGGGCATCCTCAAAATCACACATCCTGTCAATAAGACCGAGTTCGAGACCTTTCTTAGCAGAAAATAGTTCTCCTGTAGCCAAAGGAAGGATCTTTTCCCTGCTCATCCCCCTGCCCTCAGACACAATCTCTACAAACCTCTGGTATATGTCCTCGTGGAGCGCATCCATCTTTAGCCTTTCTTCTTCTGTAGATTCCCTGTGAAAGAAGGACATATCCTTATGAACTCCTTTCTTCGTGATCTCAAAACCAATTCCCATCCTGCCCATTATCTCCTTAAATACAGGCTTCATGGAGATAACACCGATACTTCCCACTATTCCGCTTGCAGGTGCGAATATCCTCTTCGCACCGCAACATGCCATGTACCCTCCGGACGCAGCGAATATGGCATAGCAGTAAAGCGGCTTTGCCTTCGATAGTCTCTTAAGGGCGTGATAAAGCATCTCCGATGCTGCAGCCCCTCCCCCGTGGCTCTCCATCCTGAGGATTACACCCTTGATCCCTTTTGCCTTCTCCAGCACCCTGACAATATTTATATAAGGCTCGGCAGCTCTCATGAAGATTGTCCCGGCAAATGGGAGAATCGCTATCTTCCCTCCCGGCATCCTCCGTTTAAACCAGTTAAACATAGATCGTCTCCTTTTTCTTATGCATGTTTTTAATCCCCATTAAATCCCCTCTACGAGCCATGGCCTTTAGTAAAGGGGGATTTAATGGGGATTTATCATTGATCAACTAATCAGTCATAACTTTATCAGAATATCCCTTTTGTTTCAAGGAGAGATTTTGATTTAATTCTGCATTTTTTATTTGACTTTCCTCTCCCTTTAATATAAAAAATTAATCCATGATAGACCTGCATACACATTCGATATTCAGTGACGGTGAACTCCTGCCTTCTGAACTTGTACGGAGGGCACTCACAAAGGGCTATGAGGCGATAGCCATCACAGACCATGTGGATATATCCAACATCGACTTTATAATCCCCAGGATCATCAAGGCCTGTGATGAGCTTAACCGATTCGGCGGGATAAAGGCGATCCCCGGTGTGGAGATAACCCATGTCCCTCCTGAGACAATATCTGATCTGACAAAGGAGGCAAGGAACCTCGGTGCAAGGATTGTGGTAGCCCATGGAGAGACTCTGGTTGAGCCTGTAGCACCGGGGACAAACAGGGCGTCCATAAAGGCCGGTGTAGACATCCTTGCCCATCCCGGTCTAATATCACATGAAGATGCTGCCATGGCACATGAAAGAGGGGTCTATCTCGAGATAACATCGAGAAAGGGACACTGCCTGTCCAATGGCCATGTCGCCTCTGTTGCAATGAAGCTCGGCACAGGACTTGTCCTAAATACCGATGCCCATGGCCCCCAGGACCTTATTACAGATGAGGAAGCAGAAAAGATACTCCTCGCCGCAGGGATACCAAAGGAATGGGTGAATACAATATTTAAGAACTCAAAGACGATAGCAGGAATGTCCCAAAAAACCCAGGGCACACAGTAACCAATGGCCAAAATAAGAAAAAGGGTTTCCAGGAAAAAGGGGATAGAAAGACCCGGGGAGTTATTAAGCCTATATGAAAGAGGGATAGAATATATACACAAAAACAGAAGGCCTTTCTTATTTATTTCAGTAATCCTTTCAGTCCTTATCTTAACATCCGCCGGAATATTTTCCATGAATTTTTACTATAACAAAAAGGCACTTGCCTTAGAGTATGAGGCCACAAGATATTATGATGTGGATAAGCCCTATACTGGGTCCCAGATCTCTCCGGAAGAAAGATATAAGAAGGCTCTTGATTTATACAAGGAGGTGGTCTCAGAATATCCGAGAACGAAAATAGCGCCTTTCGCCCTCTATAGCGCAGGGAATTGTTATCTTCAACTAAAGAATATTGAAGAGGCAGAAAAAACATACAGGACGCTGATCGAAAAATACCCTAATAATAAGTTCATCCTTCCCCTTGTTTACCAGAAACTCGGTTACATTCATAAATCAAAGGGAAACACAGCAGAGGCATTAAGGAATTTTGAAAAGACAGCATCCCTCGACACCGAAATTAAAGATCTCGCCTATATCGAGATAGGCCGGATTTATGAAACAGAAGGAAAAACTGAAGAGGCTGTCAGGAATTACCAAAAGGTAGTGGATAACTTTCCTTCATCTCCATGGCATTCGGAGGCTAAAAGAAAACTGGAGAATCTAAAGAAGTGAAGATATAAAGTTTATCACCCGGTTTGAGTTTATTGTTTTTTAGTCTATTCCATTCCTTTATCTTTTCAGGGCTTGTATTGTGTCTCTGGGCGATCTTATGGAGGCTATCCCCCTTCTTCACCTTATAGACTATCCTCTTTTGCTGGTCTGTATTACTTTCTGCAATCTCTTTTTTCTCAGACTTAGCATTAGATATGGTTATTCCCCCCGAAGGTATCAGCAGGGTGTCTCCCGGTATTAACTTATATTTCTTCCCAAGAGAATTAGCCTCTATGATAATCTTTTTAGAAACACCTAAGCTCTTTGCGACCTTATCGAGTGTATCCCCATTCCTGAACTTATATAACTTTCCGGTAAATCTCTCGTTCTCAGGAACAGTTTCTAAATTTGACAGGAATGTTTCCCTGGCACCTTCAGGTATCCTTATCCTATAAGTCGGCTGGTCCGGCGGGGTGCACCACCTCCTGAGTTCAGGGTTAAGCTCCTTTATCTCATCCATGGTTGTCCCTGCACTTTCTGCAATTACCCTGAGGTCCAGGGGACTTGGTACAGTGACTTCATCATATTTTAAAGGTTCGTGGTAATCCACAACAAACCCGTGCATTTCAGGATTTTTTGCAATGATCGTGGCTGCCATATACCGTGGCACATATTCTTTTGTTTCACGTTTTATATATTTGGTATTTCTCAGGTCCCAGAAATCTCCACTCTTTGTCCTCCTCAGCCCGTTAAGTACCTTCCTCTCGCCTGCATTGTAGGCAGCCATGGCAAGATTCCAAGAGCCGAAGAGATCATAGAGGTCATTAAGATATTCAGCTGCTGCTACAGTAGATTTTACAGGGTCCCTCCTCTCATCCACCCACCAGTTTACCTTAAGCCCGTATCTTTTTGCTGTGGAACTAATAAATTGCCAGGGACCAACCGCCTTTGCCCATGAATAGGCATATGGGTTAAAACCGCTCTCTATCAAGGCAAGGTAAACAAGGTCCTGGGGAAGGCCCTTTTCCTGAAAGATATCCCTCATCAAAGAGAGGTATCTCCCTGACCTGTTAAGCCAGGTACCGAACTTTTCGCTGAGAGAATTCTTAAAATAGCCCATATTTTTTTCAACCGCTTTGTTTACGGTAATCGGCATGTCATAGGCAATATGTTCGGAGTCCTCCCTATGGGTCGGGTCTTCGACCTGGATAGAGGTATCTGTTCGGGGAGACATGGAAAGTGTTTGTTCGGACTTTTCAGGAAATTCATCAATTGCTACAGGAATCTTCTTCTGCTCCTCTGCTGAAATCACCTCTAATTTCTGGGGATGGTGATCATGGAGTTGTATATCTTTATCTGTTATTATTTTCTGTTCTGTCCTATGGGTCGGGTCTTCGACTGTTTGGTGGGAAGGAATATTTGTATCAGAAAGGGAGAACTTATTTAATGCGAGAGTAAAAAAGATAGCAAGACAGAAAATAAAGCCTTTTGTCCGAAGGTTCCTGCGGAACGGTCTCATTAACTCTATCCCTTCTTTGTCTTTATACATCTTATCTGCTTAGCCCTTTTAAGCTTATGTCTCTTCAGCAGTTATTTGAGCTAACCATCCGCCCTATGGCCTATGGCTCGTGAGCCACGACTCATAGAGGTGTGTCTTCGACAATCTTGCAATTTAGGGAAAATCTACAGGATAAAACAAAAAAAGTCAAGGAATTTTTCTTTATAAAAAATTATTTTCTTTCTGATACCCCCCTAGAGGTCGGGTCTTCGACTGACCCAGAATAAACTCTGATATATCTTCAATGTCAAGGATATCGACAGGAATATTTAATCCCTTTTCCCTCAGGAGACAGATTAACTGGGTAATTCTTGGAAGGTTCAATCCTGCTTCCTCGATTATTCCTCTTTCTGAAAGGATATCTTTTAATTCCCCATCAAGGATAACTTCCCCTTTATTTAAAATAAAAACCCTGTCCGAATATCCTGCCTCTTCAAGTGATGACATTGTGGAAACAAGGGTGATACCTGTATTCCTTAATCTCTTCAGGATACCCGCCATTTCAACTACACCCCTTGGGTCGAGCATCAGGAAGGGTTCATCAAGGACAATCGCCAGGGGCCCCATTGCAAGGATACCTGCTAATGCAACCTTCTTCATCTCTCAGGAGGAAAGGATGGAAACTTCCTTCTTCTCATATCCTTCAAGCCCCACTGTTTTCAGGGACTCAGCCACCCTTTTTTTAACCTCGATAGGAGGAAATCCTAAGTTTGTGGGGCCGAAGGCAACATCATCTTCAACAACAGGATAGACAATCTGGTTCTCAGGATCAGAAAAGAGGTAACCTATGGTTTTCTGGAGTTCGCCTCTCTTCTTGAGTTCTTCGATCCTTCTGCCTTCAATTAATATGTCACCTGCCGAGGCATCAAGCAAACCGCATAGCAGTCTTGAGAGTGTTGTCTTCCCGGACCCGTTTCTCCCTATAATAGATACACCTTCACCTTTACCAACCTGCAGGCTTACATTTTTGATAATAGGGAAAGTGTTGCCATTAAGCCCAGGAGCGGTGAAACCAACATCAATAAGTTGTAAGAATGGTTTTAGAGAAGATTTATTCAAATCTTAAGATCCTTTATCTTCTTTCTGAGGGTATTTCTGTTTATACCAAGTATCTTCGATGCCTTGAGCTGGTTTCCTTTTGTCTCTCTCAATACTGATGAGATCATAGCCTTCTCCACGTCGGAGATAATAATATCGTACAGGCTGAAACCCTTCATCTCCGGGAATTCACCCATATAGTTTTTTACCCTTTCTATCCTCTCCTCTATCAGTCCTTCGATGTCCCTGTCCTGGGGTTTTTCTGCAGTGGCAGGAAGAGAAGTTTCGTGTATTTTCTCCATAATAGTCTTTATTTTTTCTTCTTTGATTCTATTACATCGTCCACCCAGCTCAACGCAGCAGATACGGTGGGAAAGCCAATAGTGCTCGTAAGCAGAATGATGGCGTGGCGGACCTCATCCGGTGTTGCACCAGATTCTATTGCCCTCCTGGTATGGGAATGGACTGACCCCTCCGACCTTATAGCTGCAGAGGCAGCAAGCTGGATAAGATGCGATGTCTTTTCATCTACAGGCCCTGAGGCCCTTACTGCTCTGCCGAGATTATTTACAGCATCAGAAAATTTATTATGTCTCTTTTTGATTAAACGATACTGCCCCGGAAGTTTTGACATAAGACCCCCTTTTGATATTCAAATTCTTCTCTATGAGTCGAGTCTACGACCTGCTAAAGCCCGACACCACCTATCACCGAGCCGCAGTCAGGACATTTAGAATCCTTTATGTAATTTCCCTTTATTATATAGTCATACCTGTCAATAAGAATCTTCCCGCAGTTATAACAGTAAGTACTCTCACCTCCTTCCCCGGGGACATTCCCTTCATAGACATATCTGAGGCCGGCCTCGAGACCGATCTCCCTCGCCCTCCTTAGCGTCCCTATCGGAGTCCTGGGCTGGTCAAGGAGTTTATATGTCGGATAAAATTGTGTTACATGCCATGGTATGTCAATGCTTACAGATTTTATGAACTCAGCTATATTTCTCAACTCCTCTTCAGAATCATTATAAGTAGGGATAATAAGTGTCGTGACCTCAACCCATACCCCTGACTCCTTCATAAGCCTTATTGTATCAAGGACAGGCTGTAGCTTTCCACCGCAGACCTTTCTGTAATGCTCATCCCTGAAGCTCTTGAGGTCTATATTATTCGCATCGAGATAGGGTGCAATCATCTTTGTTGCGTCAGGGCTTGTGTATCCGTTCGAGACAAATACATTTTTTATCCCTTTCTCCTTTGCCAGCCTTGCTGTATCATAGGCAAACTCAAAGAATATGGTAGGCTCTGTATATGTATAGGATATACTGAGGCATCCTGTACTTTTTGCAAGCCCCACCATCTCCTCAGGGGTCGTATCTTCTCCGGGTATCACGATATCATACCGCTCTTTAGGATACTGTGAAATCTCATAATTCTGACAGTGAGTACAACGGAGATTACATCCGACTGTGGCTATCGAATAAGACGTGGATCCAGGATGAAAATGAAAGAGGGGCTTTTTCTCTATAGGGTCTATATGTCTCGCAATGACTTTGCCGTATACGAGTGTATAAAGCGTCCCTCCCTTACTCTCCCTTACACCACATATCCCCCTTTTCCCGTCCTTTATAAGACACCTGTGTCCGCAGAGAATACATCTCACATCTCCCTTCTCAAGCCTTTCATAGAGCATCGCCTCTTTCATAAAAGTATTTTAACACAATTTATAATGAATGAATAAAAAACTTGACACCTCTTGTCACAAAATTTAAAATGTCACACTTAATAGAATAAATTTAATTGAAGGCATTATAACTATGGAAAAGTTGCCAGAATTATTCGGAAATAATAGAAGATGGGCCTCTTCTATCAAAGAGAAATATCCGGATTTTTTTACAACCTTAGCCAGGCAACAAAGCCCTGATTACCTCTGTATTGGTTGTTCAGATAGCAGGGTGCCGGCAAATGAAATATTAGGATTATTACCTGGAGACTTATTTGTACACCGTAATGTGGCAAACCTTGTTATTCATAGTGATATGAATTGCTTATCTGTTATTCAATACGCAGTTGACGTCTTAAGAGTAAAACATATCATAGTCTGCGGTCATTACGGATGTGGTGGTGTGATTGCATCTCTGGAAGAGATCTCGCATGGTTTAATTGATAACTGGCTTAGACACATAAAGGATATCCATTCATACCATCAGAAGGAGTTAAAAGAGTACAACGATAGGAACTCTTTTATAAACCGCCTGTGTGAACTGAATGTTGTTCGGCAGGTATATAATGTTTGCAGTACAACTATCGTCCAGGATGCCTGGGCAAGGAAACAGGATATCACTGTGCATGGCTGGATATATGGGATAGAAGATGGCCTCCTGAGAGACCTCGATGTTTGCATCACAGGAAAAGAAGATTACCTGCAAAGGCGGATGTGAACCCAGCCCCAGCACGCAGGGTAGAAATCGGGGACACATCCCATATTTCTTAAAAGACCAAAGAAGGAAAAGGATGCAAAATATGGGATGTGTCCCAAAATACCCAAAATACCTAAAATCATCAAAGCATGGCAAATACATTTCAGTAAGCGTTGAAAATATAACACCTTTCGGTATATGGCTGTATGTAAAA
>CAKKRL010000068.1 GCA_919902655.1 Thermodesulfovibrionia bacterium | reverse complement strand
ATCAAGGCCTGAACAGAACCCTGTGGATATGGTTGTGCTAAAACCCTTTATTTTGAAACGAATTGATATCTGACTTGCAGGAGAATTTATTACTGTATTTTGAAAATGTGAGGGATTTACAAACCTGGGGCCTTCGATAAGCCCCACACGATCAAACTGTGAGATGCTGTGGAGGCTTCCAAAGGTAGTACCAATAGAAATTCCTGTAGAATAGGTGTTTTCATCTGTAATGGCAAGTTTGCTGTCATCAATAGCGAGTTTAACGGCTGAATTTATCAGTTTTGTACTTCGATCAAGGTCCTGCAGGCCTTTTTTCCCCAAGAATCCAACAGGATCAAAGTCTACCTCCCCGCCAATATGTACATTAAAATTAGATATATCAAAGAGTGTTATTTTTTTAAAACCACTCTTACCTTGAATTAACCCATCCCAGAATTCGTCCTTACCTATACCGACAGGGGAAAGAATACCTACGCCGGTGATAACAACATCTCTTCCCATTACATTCCAAGTCCTCCATCTATTTGTATCACCTGCCCTGTTATATATTGCGATTTATCGCTGACTAGGAATATCACTACTCTCGCCACTTCATCAGGCATTCCGAACCTTCCAGACGGTATAACTTCAAGAAGTCTCTCCTTGTATTTCCCGCTGAGGGTCCCTGTCATATCCGTTTCAATAAAACCCGGGGCAACTGCATTTACTCTGATATTGTAGGGTGCAACTTCTCCTGCGAGTGATTTTGTAAAACCTATTACACCTGCCTTTGCTGCTGAATAGTTTACCTGTCCCGGAATCGGGTGTATCCCTCCGATGGATGATATATTTACTATATTTCCACTCTTCTGTTTGAGAAAGGTAATAATACAGGCACGGGTTGTGTTGAAGACACCTGTAAGGTCTGTATCTATCACCTCTGTCCAGTCTTCTCTGCTCATCATCATCAGAGATCTGTCCCTGGTTATTCCTGCGTTATTTACGAGTATATCCAGTCTTCCGAATTCCTCTTTAACCTTTTCTACAAGGGTTTTTGAGCCTTCGTAGTCGCGGACATCCATCTGTATCGGAACTGCCCTTCTTCCTATCTTTGAGACCTCTTCAACAAGAGAATCCGCAAGGGACTTATTCTTTACATATGTGAACGCTATATCTACTTCCTCATTTGCAAGTGCAATCACTATGGAACGGCCAATTCCTCTCGTCCCGCCTGTAACAATTGCCACTTTTTTGAGAAGTGAATCTTCCATGCCTTTTTGTCACCCTGAGTAAAACAAAGGGTCTCATACCTCAATTAAGTAGGACAGGCGTCTCGCCTGTTAAAAAGATTTAACTATGTTAGACAGCCGGGACTGCCGTCCTGCAAGGATTGGAGTAGATGTGGATTACTTTGTTGCAATATAAAAGATTATTACTCCTGTCTTTTCTCTTGTCTTTAATAATACACTTTGAGGAATCTCTGCCTGATTAAACAGTCTGTCGAAATCATCTTCGTAACGCTGGAGGAACCCATCCCAGTTGACAATCCAGTGAAAATCCTGGTATCTATAACGTTCTGTATCCTTAAATGCAGCTATGAGTCTCCCTCCGGGTTTAAGCAGCATATAAAGGGCATTCAATATCTTTACAAGGAAGTCGTCAGGAAGATAATCGAAATAACCCACACTGTAAATAATATCCTGCATTCCGAACTCTTCCATGTTCAATTCATGGTCAAACATCCTGAGGGCATTGTATTTAAAGAACTGTATCTGTTCAGGTGATATGTCTGTATATGACAGCCGGTCCATTGCAAAATTCAGGGCATCTGAGTCCAGATCGATGCAGGTGAATCTTGCTTCTGATCTTCTAATCTCAGTGACCAATCCATGAATCTCACGACAGGAACCGCAGGCTATATCAAGAACCTTAGGACTCTCTCTCGCGATAAGTTCCTCTCTCAGGATCTCCTGCAGCTTTACAATCCTTTCCCTGACAGCAACAGCAAGTGTCGAAGAAAGGGCATATCTGTCAAGATAATATCCTATCCCTTCTGACATAGGTGAATTCCTGTATATGACTTCCAAGGTTTTATAATCACCCTGATAACCCTGTGGCCATGTCCTTGCGCGGTTTATGCAGTAGCTGTTTGACAGTATCGGATTCGTCTTTTCAAGGAATTTGACCCGAGCCTCTCTTAATATATCCTTGTCATAGTCAACAGCTATCTCATATTTTTCAATTATTTCGATTACGCTGTTAACTGTATCAACGACACTATTCAGAAGGTCTTCAGGATTTTCCTTCCTGTCAGAACATCTTCTCTCTATATCTTCAAGCTGTTTATTGAAAACCTCAACCGCCTTATCTAAGAGTCTTGTATACCTCTCTCTCTCTTCACCGATAACTGAAACAGATTTATCAGCTATCTTATTTGCATGCATCAATATATCTTTCATAGCATCCTCCTTTTTCCCTGAAAACACAGGGGTTGTTTAAAATTGTTATCATTAAGGATACAGGAAGTTGATGCTTTGTCAAGTCAAAAAATACGGTTATACAACAAAGGTTTTAAGAATACCCGATACCCTCTTCTTCATCTCTGTATCTACGAGGATTGATGCGTGATTGACAGGCAGGTCATATCTTTCATCGGACCAGTCAAGATGGGCGCTCTTTGCAGATACAAGTCCGTCCCCTTTTCCAGTCCTTAACTCATCAGGTATAAAACCAGGCGGTGTAAATCTCGAAAGGATATCCGGAATAGAAAATAGTTCCTTTGCTGTAATCTTCCATTCAAAACCTTTTTCCCTTTTTATATAAGAACTCTTATCATACTCAAGGAGGTAGATTCTTGTGAACGTGGGATTGGTCCCGCCAAATGTAGAATAATAGATATCTTCTATCTTTTCATCTCTGAGATTTCTCAGAAATATTGAGTTCGGAGAAAGTTCTGAGAAGGCCTCCCCTCGTGAGATATCTTTTATCCTTTTAATAAGGTGTTCCGCCCTTTTCAGCGATTCACTTTTTAATTCTCCTATCTCTTCAGGTAATAGCATGGCAAGGGCCTTAAGGATAGGACTCAAGACCTTACCGAATGAAGCGAGGCGGCTGCCATGATGGGGGGATGAAAGGGTTATAAAACCTGCAATATCTCCACTGTAGTCATAATATTTATCGAGATATACCCTTGCGATAAGACCTCCCCTGCTGTGTCCTAACAGGACAATTTTTTTCTTCGGAAATCTCCTCTTTGCAACCCTCAATATATAATCAAGTTCCTTAACTCCTTCTTCAAGTGGCCCGCTTGGCCTCCTCTGGCTCCATGCGATAAGGTCAAAACCCTTACCCTGGAGGTACTGCCATAAGGGCTCCGGTGGAACAGAAAGATTCTCGAGGGGCGTCGAGAGTGTTATTCCTCTAATCCTCCTCTTCGGTTCAGAATCATGAAAACCGAGGTTGATCGGTGAAGGGATATTATGGAGATCAGTTAATACATAGCGGAATGGAAGAAGGCCTCCGAGGAGCTTTCCCTTATATGTATCAGTCCAGACTCCCTCTGTCATCCCGAGACCATGGACGAGGACAATGACAGGACTGCGGGGGTTCTGCCCTATTGATATTCTATATTCTAAGCGGGCCATAGATGATATTATTCTGATATTCTACTCTGTGTCAACTGTGTTTTCCCTACATCTCAATCCCCTCCCCTTTACATTCACTATATCCTGTGGTATTTTTTTACCACGATGTATGCTAAAATCACATTTATAAAATCTCCTCTATGATCCGTTGGCTCAACGAGCCATAGGCCCTAACCCCTCTTTACTAAAGAGGGTAATTGAAAATCCCACTTTGGAAAAGGGGGATGGAAGGGGGATTCTTAAATTTATTTTTACCTTTAATTAGTAGTGAGCATAATTGACATGACCGACTTGGATTATATGAAGTCAGTATTAAGGCTCGCTGCAAAAGGAAGAGGCCAAACCAGTCCTAACCCGATGGTCGGGGCGATAATCGTCAATAAGAACAGGGTCATCGGTAAAGGTTACCACAGAAAGGCAGGGACACCGCATGCCGAGATACTCGCACTCAGAGAAGCAGGAGAGAGGGCACGCGGTTCAGCCATCTATGTGAATCTCGAACCATGCTGTCATCGTGATAAGAAGACCCCTCCATGCACAGATGCCATTATCCAGTCCGGAATCAAAAAGGTGGTTCTCGGTATGATAGACCCCAATCCAAAGGTTTCAGGCAAAGGGATAAGGGTTTTGAAGAATGCAGGAATAGAAATAGCAACAGGGATTCTTGAGGAAGAATCAAGAAGACTCAATGAGGCTTATATAAAATATATAACTACTGGCCAGCCATTCGTGATCCTCAAGATAGCCTCCAGTCTTGACGGTAAGATAGCAACCGCTTCAGGTGAATCTAAATGGATTACGGGTGAACAGTCGAGGAAGATGGTTCACCGCCTGAGGTCTGAAGTTGATGCCGTGATGGTCGGAATCGGTACAGTACTCAAAGATGATCCCATGCTGAATGTGCGATTAATTAAAGGCAGAGACCCTCACAGGGTAATTCTTGACAGCCAGCTTGAGATCCCCTTGACCGCAAGAGTTTTAAATTCTGAACCGTCTAATGCAATGACATACATTGTAACAACCCTTGATTCACCGGAGGACAAGATTATTGCCCTTAAGAAGAAGGGGGCAGTGATCATCTCTCTAAATTCGAAAGGGGGCTATATAGACCTTCCCCTTCTTATGAAAAAGCTCGGCAGCCTTGGTATTACAAGCCTTATGATTGAAGGAGGTTCGGAGACCAACGCTAAAGCCCTGAGTTCAGGAATAGTCGATAAGGTCTTGATATTCTTATCACCTAAAATAATAGGCGGTCATAATTCGAAGGGGGCTGTCGGCGGAAAGTCGCCTCATAGATTGTCCGACGCCTTGATGCTAAGGGACATAAAGGTTAAGAGATCAGGGAAGGATATACTAATTGAGGGGTATCTACAGGATAGATACTTATGATGAAGCCATCCTTTTAAGTTCAAGTACTTTATCTATAATTCTATTGGCAACTTCTATCTTAGATATTAAAGGAAACTCCGTAATATTCCCCTTTCGATCTATAACCGTTACCTTATTTGTATCAACCTCGAATCCAGCACCTTCTTCTCTGAGGTCGTTGACAACTACCATATCAAGATTCTTCTCAATTAGTTTTTTCTTCCCATTCTCTATAACATTTTCGGTCTCTGCCGCAAACCCAACAAGGATCCTGTCACCTTTTCTTCGGCCCATCTCTTGAAGTATATCTGGATTCTCCCTGAGTCTTAAAACCCTCTCCTTACCATCCTTCTTGATCTTATGAGGCGACATATCAGTACTCCAGTCTGAAACTGCGGCAGACATAATCCCTATTGTTGATTTTTCGAAAGCAGGCAAACATTCCTTCATCATCTCCTCAGCCCTCTCTACATCTATACGATTAATACCGAAGGGGATTTTGAGAGCAGTAGGACCGCTTATCAGGGTTACCTCAGCGCCCCTTCTTCGGGCTACTTTGGCCAGCGAATATCCCATTTTCCCTGATGACCTGTTCGAAAAAAACCTTAAAGGGTCCAGAGGCTCCCTTGTAGGGCCTGCCGTAACAAGAATATTCTCTCCCTTAAGGTCCTCCCCTTTCTGAATCATCTCTGTAACCTTGTCTATTATTATCTTTAAATCAGGAAACCTGCCTGTACCCTCATAACCACAGGCAAGCTTACCTGTCTCTGGTTCCATTATCTCAATCCCTCTCTCTTCAAGGATATCCCTGTTTCTCTGAACAACAGGATTCTCATACATATTGCTGTTCATGGCAGGGACTATCAGAACCGGTACTGGAGATGCAACAAGAAGTGTACTCATGAGGTCGTCTGCAACACCTGATGCCATCTTCCCGATGATATTAGCTGTGGCAGGTGCAATCATAAAGAGATCCGCACTTTCAAGAAGGGCTATATGGCTAAGCGGCTCCTGATTAATATCTGTAAAGACCCTTTTCCCTGATACGGTCTCAAAGGTAAGAGGGGTAATGAAAGACTGGGCAGCCTTTGTCATTACGATTGTAACTTCGGCTCCAAGATCAATAAGCCTCCTTGTAAGTTCCACGGATTTATATGATGCAATACTACCCGTGATGCCTAAGAGAATCTTTTTACCTTTAAGGTTCATATATAAAAGCCACAGAGATGAGCTTTTGTTATCATTCTAAAATTAGCATTTTAAATTTGAGATGCTAAATTTGCAATTTCTGTAGCTTATTCCCCCTTCTCTCCGAAGATATCTTCTTTCCTTCTTTCGGCCTCAGCCTTTTCCAAAAGATAGACCTTCAGGTCCTTCTCAAGCTCGGAGAGTTCTTCTTCTGCCCCTTCCTTGCCTGCAAGGACGGCAGCCTTCTTCACCTCAAGCCGTTTTGCCATTTCCTTTGCCTTTACGGCCTCATCCCCTGTTATATATTCGAGCTTCTCCGAGATCGCCTCTTCCAGAGCAATCGTTGTATCTTTAGTATACTTCGTGGCAATAACAGGCTTAGCACCACCGGAAAGCTGTTTTGCTCTCTGAGATGCCATGATAACAAGACGAAATCGGTTATCTATATCACTATCCCTCATTTCTATAGGTAACGATAAAATATCCATTTAAACCTCCTTTCTCTTGGTCGTTAGTGAACAGTCGTTAGTGAATAGTAAAGAAGGTAATACCTATTCACTATTCACTTTCTTTAAGCACTTGAGATCAATCTCTCTACCCACCCGGAATCTATCCTTTCCCTCCGACACCTTTCAGAGAGTATTATAGATTCCAACTCCGAGCGAGCCTCTGAGAAAACATTATTGATTATAACATATTCGTATTCTTTATATCCGGCCATCTCTTCCCTTGCCTTCTTCAGCCTGCTCTTTATTTCAAGCTCTGAATTTGCCATCCTCTTCCTGATCCTCTCTTCCAGCACCTCAAGGGATGGTGGCAGAATAAATATATAGACTCCTTCACCGTATCGTCTCTTCATCTGCATTGCCCCCTGAGTATCGATATCGAGAATGACATCATTTTGATTCCTTAGCTCATTTAGTTCCTTTATCGGAGTCCCGTAGAAGTTTCCGTGTACCTCTGCCCACTCCGCAAACTCCCCCCTCTCAATCATCTCCTTGAACTTATCTGTTGTAACAAATGTATAATCCCTGTGGTTAACCTCGCCTGACCTCGGCATCCTCGTTGTACAGGATATAGAATACTTCAGATCTGGAATCAACTTGCTTACTTCGTAGCACAGGGTAGTCTTTCCTGCCCCTGATGGTGCCGAAACAACGAAGAGACTGCCCTTTCTTATTCGCCATCTCTCATTTTTCATCCCTTACTCTCTGAAAACCTCTGAGTGAGTGTCTCTGCCTGGATAGCAGAAAGGATTACATGGTCGCTGTCTGTTATGATAATAGACCTGGTCTTTCTGCCCTGGGTAGCATCGATGAGCTTTCCCCTTTCTTTTGCCTCATCCTTCAACCTCTTCATCGGAGAGGAGTCAGGGGTTACTATCGCTACAACCCTGTTGCTTAAGACGGCATTTCCGAATCCTATATTAATCAATCTAAAGGTCATTATCCAAACTCCTCTCTGTCGAAGACCCGACCTCTATGAGCCGTGGCTCACGAGCCATAGGACATAGGGCGAAACACGGACTATTCAATATTCTGTATCTGCTCCCTGATTCTTTCAAGTTCTGCCTTGATCTCAACAACATTCAAGGAAATATCTGCATCCCCTGCCTTTGAACTTATTGTATTTACCTCTCTCCCAATCTCCTGGATAAGGAAGTCGAGTTTCTTGCCTATGGCACCTCCTTCATTCAGCATATTTCTTAACTGACTGATATGGCTCCTTAACCTTACAAGTTCCTCTGTAACATCACATCTCTCGGCAAAAAGGGCAACCTCAAAATGGATTCTCTTCTCGTCAAGTTCTATCTCATGTGCAACAGATTTGATGTTCTCAAGAAGTCTATCCCTGTAGTTCCTGACTATTGAGGGACATCTTTTTTCTATCATTTCAATATGCTGTCCTGCCGTCCCAATCCTTTTAAGTATATCTTCCCTGAGGTAATCCCCTTCCTCTTTCCTCATCCTCAGAAGTTCTTTCATAGAGTCCTCAAGGGCACCCTCTATGTCCTTCCATGATGCCTCGATGTCTTCCTCAGGTTCTGTAAGTGTAATAAACTCCTTCATAGAAGCCATTAAATTGAGATCAACCTCCCCTTTAAGACCATATTCCTTCTTTAAACTTTCCAGTAGATTATAATACTGATTTGCAAGTTCCTTATCTATAACTAAATATCTTGTTTCCTGTCTTCCGTTACTCGTTATGGAAACCTCTAACCTGCCTCTTGAAAATTTACCCTGGATCCCCTTTTTTATCCTCAGTTCTAATGAAGAAAGTGACCTCGGAATCCTTATGGATACATCAAGGAACCTGTGATTAAAACTCCTTATTTCTGCTACAAAACTTCCCCTTTCGCCCCTGCCGTATCCGGTCATGCTCTGGATCATGTGATAAATTATAATAGAGAGTAGGGCTTTGTCAAGGAAGGGTTACAGTATTTTAAGACCAGTAGTCCCAGGTCTCAAGTAACTCTTTAATTCTTCTCATAAACTTGTCGGCCTGGGCTCCATCAAGTATTCTATGGTCAAAGGAGAGACTTAGATAGACTATTGATCTGATAGCAATGGCATCATCTATAATAACCGGCCTTTTCTGTATTGACCCTATTCCGAGGATTGCTGACTGGTTGGGAACAATAATCGGATTGCCAAAAAGGCTCCCGCCCACACCATAATTTGTTATAGTAAAAGTACCTTCCTGAACCTCATCAGGGCTGAGTTTCTTATCCCTTGCCCTCTTAGCGAGGTCCTGCACCTCTTCTGCAAGCCTGAGGAAATCCTTTTTGTCTGCATCCTTTATCACAGGAACGATCAGGCCGTCTTCAATAGATGCAGCGATCCCGAGGTTTACATACCTCTTTATCCTGATACCTTCTTCTGTCCATGTGGAGTTCAGTATTGGGAATTCCTTCAGTGCGGTGATCACTGCCTTCATAATAAAAGGGAGATATGTCAGGTTAAAGCCTCTTTCCTTCAGGAAACCCTCCTTCCTGTTCTCCCTGTATTTCACAATCCCGGTCAAATCAATCTCAAAGTTGGTAGTTACATGGGGAATGGTCTTCTTGCTTAAAGACATCCTCTCTGCAATGATCTTTCTCTTCGGACTTAAAGGAATTACCTCCTCCCTCTCCTTCACCTCTTCTTCAACAGGCTTCTCACCGACATAATCCATAATATCCTTCTTTGTTATCCTTCCACCCTCGCCTGTGCCCTTAACCTTCTTTAAATCGATCCCGTACTGCTTTGCAAGTGTTCTTACAAGCGGTGAGACCCTTTCTCTCTCCGAGACTTCAACCTTCGGTGTCTGAACCTCAACCTTCGGTGATATAATTTCCTTCGGGGCTGCAATCTCTTCAGCCTCTGCTGCTTGAACTTGAATAATGCCAATTACCGTACCTACAGGAATGGTTTCATTTTCTTTATGAAGGATCTTACTCATAACACCAGTTACAGGCGATGGAACTTCCGTATCAACCTTGTCTGTGCTGATCTCGACTACAGGTTTATCCTTCTCAATCCTCTCACCTTCGTTCACAAGCCATTGAAGGATTGTTCCCTCAGCAACGCTCTCGCCCATCTGAGGCATGATGATATTTACTTCCATTGCACTAAAATCTTCCTTCCTGTCACCCTGAACTCGTTTCAGGGTCTCATTGAATGCTGAAATAAATTCAGCATGACAAATTATTGTTAATAGGCCGCAAGCTTTTCCGCTGCCTTAATTACATCGGAGACCTTCGGAATATAAAACTCCTCCATCGGTGGACTGTAAGGAACAGGTGTATCAGGGGCTGTAATTCTAATAATAGGCCCATCGAGATAATCGAACATCTCCTCGCTTATAATTGATGCGACCTCCGCCCCTATCCCTCCTGTCTTTGTCGCCTCATGGAGAATCATTGCCTTGTTTGTCTTTTTCACAGAACTAAAGATCGCCTCTTTGTCAAGAGGCAGCAATGTCCTTAAATCCAGAACCTCCATGTCAATTCCTTTTTCCTCAAGAAGCTTTGCAGCCTCAAGTGCTGTATGTACCATAGCACCATATGTAATTATTGTAATATCCCTGCCTTCTCTCTTTATGTCTGCCTTGCCAATCGGCACAATGAAATCATCCTCAGGGATATTTTCCTTGATCCTTCTGTACAGATATTTGTGTTCTAAATATATCACAGGGTTATCGTCCCTTATAGCAGCCTTAAGAAGTCCCTTTGCATCATAGGGCATAGAGGGGGCTACGATCTTCAGCCCCGGGCAGTGGAAGAACCAGGCCTCAGGACACTGGGAATGGAAGGAGCCACCATGTACATTTCCTCCAAAAGGTGCACGGATAACAATAGGTGTAGCACCACCCCAGCGATAATAATTTTTAGCAGCCACATTCACTATCTGGTCAAAGGCACAGGATATAAAATCTGCGAACTGCATCTCAACAACAGGTCTCATTCCCATTAATGCAGCCCCTATGGCAGCACCTGTAAAACCTGATTCCGAAAGAGGGGTATCAAGGACCCTCCACTCCCCGAACTTCTCGTAGAAGCCCTCTGTCACCCTGAAGGCACCTCCATAAACCCCGACATCCTCTCCGAGGATAAAGACATTCTTATCCCTCTCCATTTCTTCCATCAGTGCCTCGCTTATTGCCTCAATATAACTAATCTCTTTCATGTCACATAAACAGACTGATCAAATCTTTCTGAAAGCCGGATGACTCATACTTTATACACCCCCTCAAGGGCATCCTTCCCTTCAGGGTAGGGGCTTTTCTCCGCGAACTCTACAGCCTCCTCAATCTCGCTCTTTATCCTTTTATCTATCTCAGCAAGTTTCTCTGAGGTTACTATCTTTTTTTCTGTCAGGTATTTTTCATAATTTATAACAGGGTCTTTCTTTTTCCACTCCTCCAGTAGTTCCTTAGGAACATACTTAGCCGCATCAAATTCTGAATGCCCGTGCATCCTCATTGTTTTACATTCGATAAAACTCGGCCCTTCCCCATCCCTTGCCCTCTGGTATGCCCTCTTCGCTGCTGAATAGACTGACAGTATATCATTTCCATCGATTGTCTCACCCGGTATTCCGTAGGCAATCGCCCTCTGTGAAACATCCTTTATCGCCATCTGAAATCTCAGCGGGGTAGAATAGGCATACTGATTATTATTACAGAAGAAGACCACAGGTAGCTTTCTTACAGATGCAAAGTTCATCGCCTCATGAAAATCTCCCCTGCTCGTCCCTCCATCACCTGTACAGGCAGCAACTACCCTCTTTTCTCCTCTCATTTTAAAAGACAGGGCAACACCTGTAGCTACCGGGTAATTATCAGTAAGATGGCTCGGGAATCCTATTATCCCTAAACTTAAATCCCCTACATGGACATTTCCCTCTTTACCTCCGGTAACACCTGTCTTTCTACCGAGGTACTGTGCAAATATCCTCTTTGGTGTAACCCCCCTGACAAGGAATGCACCCATGTCTCTGAAATAAGGACATATAATATCGTCTTTATCAAGGGCAAAGGCATATCCGACAGAAATCGCCTCCATCCCATGACTTGTCCAGGCGCCACCCTGTATCTTACCCTGACGGTAGAGGATCGTAACCCTGTCCTCAATAGTTCTTGTGAGTTTGAGCCAGTAATAAATGTCCGTCATAACATCTTTACTGATCTCTGCCATTACCAGCATCCCCCTGTCATTGCCCTGTCGATCTCCATCTGTACTTTAAGATGGCTTAGTCTTTCCTTTAATTCCCATTCATGCTCCTTTTCCCTTGCTGCAAGACTCAGGAACATCTCTCTTAAAGCTATGTTCCCTGCATGCTCAGCAGCCTTTGAGTAATAATTATATGCCTCCACCTCTCTTGAGATAGCTGCCTCAAGGGCCTCGAATATGTCCTTAAACTCTCCAAACCCCTTTTCCATTTTTACCTCCCTCTACTTAACGTTTCGCACAAGCGAAGTGCGTTACGCAGGATGCTATATCTAAACTCTCGCAGCAAATCAGTCTCACGCATGATCCGCCACCGCATGAGAAAAACTAACATTCACTTGACCTCATACGTATCCAAACCGCCATCACTAACAAGATGGATACGGTTATCGCTGGCCTCCATCTGGAGCGAACAATTCCTATCAGCAAGAATTTTGCGATCAATCAATTCACCTGTATCTTCCGCTAACAGAAGCAACTCCCCTTTATATCTTGGATCGCTGACGTTAAATGACGATTGTGCCATTAACAATGTGATCACACCCTTGGAACTGAGGCGGCGCAAAGCTAAAGGATAAAGGTCAAAACCAGCAGGTATATCATTAGGTCTCGCAATGCGATTGCCGCTGTAGAGGTTAGTATATGATTTCTCCCAGTCTATCGTTCCCGTTTGGAGGTTAACCCGTTTGACCGAGTCTCGTGCGCAAATTACTATCCTCTCTTTTTCCTCATCCAAAACAAAATGAAAGGCATATGACTCGATCGTACGAATCTTTTGGCCGCCGGCCGAAAACACTGCCAACTCGGATATGAACCGGCCATTACGGCTGCCGGTATAATGAAGAATGATGTACTTGACACCCAGTTGGATCGTGGAGGCACTATCGATATCAATTTGTTGGTCGACAAGGATACTACCGTCTGCCTCGTTTATCAATAACAGCTTGGGAAACTCCTTTTTCGGATCATCCGGTTTGAGGTAGACTGAGATCCTTCCCCCTCTGCTATCGAACAGAGCAAGATCAAAACCGTACTGGTACGGATGGAATGTTTTAATCAGGCGACCGTCTTTCGAATACAAACCAAATTGTTCGCCATAGCCCTCGCTCCCATCGCTAACCACGACGGAACCCATAGGGGTGACAT
>CAKKRL010000067.1 GCA_919902655.1 Thermodesulfovibrionia bacterium | reverse complement strand
ACAAATGCCTTAATGACCATAAAGATTATGAGCGTAACGACCACATCGTATATTAAGACCGCCCCAACAGCTTTGATCTGTATCCATAACTGGCCTGGATTTCCGTAGAGAAGTCCCTTTCCAGCTTCGTTTATTGAGGGGTCTGCAAATACCCCTGTCAGAATTGCTCCGAGGGTTCCGGCTATCCCATGAATACCAAAGGCATCAAGGCTGTCATCATAGCCGAGCGCTGGTTTAAGACTTGCCACGGCAAAATAAGGAATAATGCCTGCCAGGATACCTATGATAATGGCACCTGTGATATTCACAAACCCAGCCGCCGGAGTGATAGCAACCAGGCCTGCAACAGCACCAGATGCGAGACCCAGCACTGTGGGCTTCTTAGCAACCATCCACTCAGTAAACATCCATGAGAGGGCTGCAACAGCCGTTGCAGTATTTGTATTAATGAAGGCAGCCCCTGCAAGACCGTTCGCTGCAACAGCAGAGCCTGCGTTGAAACCGAACCACCCGAACCAGAGTAGCCCTGCACCGAGGACGGTGAGGGTCAGGTTATTTGGTATAAGGGTCTTCTCTTTCCTCCTGCCCATAACCAATGCCCCTACTAAGGCTGCAATACCTGCATTGATATGGACTACCGTTCCTCCTGCAAAATCCAGTGCACCCATTTTCGACAGGAACCCACCTCCCCATACCCAGTGCGCCACTGGGACATACACAAGGGTCATCCAGAGGATCGAAAATAGTATCCAGGCAGAGAACTTCATCCTCTCGATATATGCACCGCTTGCAAGGGCAACGGTGATCGCAGCAAAGGTTAGCTGGTAAACGATATATATGTACTCCGGGATCGTCTTTGCAAGATCAGTAATGCTATTGACCCCGACGCCTGAAAGGAATATTTTTGCAGAATCACCTATTAGTCCGCTGATATCTCCATTAAAGGCAAAAGAGTATCCATAGAATATCCATAGGATGCTCACAATGCAATATGTTACAAAGGACATAGCTATGGTGTTCAGGGTGTCCTTACGTTTTGCCAGGCCTCCATAAAAGAGGGCAAGACCCGGGATTGTCATAAGCATTACCAGGGCAGTTGCAACAATCATCCATGCCGTATCCCCTGTGTCTATCTTTAGAGCAGGTGCAGGTGGTGCAGATTCAGCCACTGCAGGGACAGGGGGGGCAGGTTTTGCCTGTTCCTCAGCGAGTACAATCCCTGGTAACAATAAACTGAATAATACTAATAAAATTAGTAAACGTTTCATTTAAAACCTCCTTATTTTCTTTACTTACTAAATACTGGAAGATTAATATCAAGCTGGATAGTCCACTTCCACTTGCCATTGATGGCCTCTTCGTTAAACCATACAGGACCGGTAAGAAGGCTTATATCCTTTGTGAAGAAATAATAAAGACCCACTCCACCTCCACCTATGGCGTTTTTGCCTGAGGCATAATCTGCTGCAAGGACAAGTTTGTTGTACTCATTCCCTGATTTATCTTTCGCAGGTATGAACCCATGATCTAATCCGACCATAAAGCCCGTATTTTCTTTGTCGCCATTTTTATCTACCAGTACATTCTTATTTCCGATATAATAGCCGGCGAAAAGTCGTCCGATAACAGGGATGGTCTTACCTGCCATAAAATGGACTATGTTCTGGTTTGTGACATCAGTTTTCGTCCCTACATTAAAGATCCCGACATTAATGGCAGGCGAACCATTGAAGATCGAATTCTCAGGCGTTCCCAGCTTTGCATTGAAATAAAGGGGATAATCTGAGGCCTCTAAGAGGTCAACTCCTATCTCCATCTGGATCTTCTCAAAAGGTAATACACCAATTGTTAATCCTAAATCTGTAGGGAACGAACCTCCACCATTATCCGCCTTTCTGAATACTGTAAAATAGTTGTCCACCCCTAAGTGAAGCACCCCGAATGGCTGGATGTCCGTAGTCGCAGGGGTCCAGTATGTTGTCGATGGCGTTGCATAGGCAATGCCGGCAAACAACACTAATAAAACCATGCTTACTCCCAAAACCCTGAAAGTTTTCATGCTCTCCTCCTTCTTAATATTTATCCGCAGGATCCTACGGACAGGTAATGGACTGCATCCTTGATTCTTTACTCTCCTTCTGACTCCTCGTCCCTGACCACCAACTCCTGACTATTCTCTTCCATCCCCTCCTTTCTTATTCCGTATTTTTTGATCTTATATCCTATCATCCTCTCGGTTATCCCAAGTCTTTTTGCGGCCCTGGCCATAACCCAATCGCATTCTTTAAGGGCCCTGATTATCTCCTCCTTCTCGATCTCTTCTACTTTATCCTTTAGCGAATCCATTCAAGATCACCTATTTACATTATTCAAAAAATGTGCCACAAGGTAACTTATTGATTTTTAATAAAGTTAGAAAATGCTATGCTACAAAATTGTAGGACACTTTAAAGATAAATTGGTTTATTTCTTAATGAGAATGTATAGTTAGGAGGTTGCTACAATATTGTAGGGACTACATTTTTGTAGGATTTTATAGAAGAGTGATATGTTTATATAAAATAAGAAGCTAATCGGTATCGATAGTTTTTCTTACAACCTTCGCAACATCGGCCATCCTGTAAGGTTTATTCAGAAAGTTAGCAAAGCCTGATTTCCTTAGGTCCTGCATATTATCAATTACATAGCCGCTTGAAAGAATTACTTTAACGGCAGGATTTATTTCTTTCAGGTTCCTGTATGCCTCAATACCACTCATCACGGGCATTACCTTATCGAGGATGACCAGGGCAATCTCATTACCCCTTTCTCTGTATATTTTTACTGCCTCTTCTCCATCCGACGCTGTAATAACCTTATATCCAAGACCGTGAAGTATGGATTCACCCAGGTTAAGTATTATCTGTTCGTCATCTATTAAGAAAATTGTCTCCGTACCCCTTGGCAGCGGTTTATCCAGCAATAAATCTTCCTCGACGAGTACGGTATTTATATCAGCGACTGGCAGGTATGCCCTGAACTCTGTGCCTTTGCCGACCTCACTGTAGAAATTTATCCATCCTCCATGGTTTTTGATTATTGAATATGTCACTGCAAGCCCGAGACCTGTACCCTTACCAACCTCCTTTGTCGTGAAGAACGGCTCAAATATCCTGTCCCTTATCTTATCAGGTATCCCTTCGCCTGTATCCATTACTGATATAGTTACATGATTACCTGACTTTGCCCATGAATAGTTCCTGCAATAATCCTCATCAATATAAAGGCCTTCCGTCTTTATCGTAATCGTCCCGCCATCAGGCATGGAATCTCTCGCATTGACCACAAGGTTCATCAAGACCTGAGTTATCTGCGATGGGTCTGCCTCAACTATCGGGAGGTTGGCCTGGGGGAATACCTTTATCTCGATATTCTCCTCCAGTATCCTTCTGAACATACTTATTGAGTCCTCTATGAGTTTATTGATATCTACAGGTCTCTGTTCAGGCAGTATCTTCCTGCCTACAAGCAATATCTGTCTTACGAGATTTGCCGCCCTATCGGAGATCTCAAGTACCTTATCGATCCTCTC
>CAKKRL010000066.1 GCA_919902655.1 Thermodesulfovibrionia bacterium | reverse complement strand
AGAGAAAGAATAGCTGTTAACGCTCTCATTTAAAATAGAATCCTTATCCCTCCTACCATATAAATTCCGTCCCTGAAACCTCCTTCCACATTTAAATGAAATTTCTCGGATGCCTTTAGATTCAGCCCTATCGGGATATGAACGACAGGGACAAACTGTGATACTTCCTCCTCTTCATCCCTGGTTCTTCCAACGCCATCAAGGTATCCAACTCCCAGACCGATACCGAGATAAGGGTTCAGCATTTTGGTAGGGAAGATATTCCAGATAGCTGTAGCTGTAAGTGATATAAGGGACCCTTCTATTTCGCCGTATTCGAGGGCATCTCCTTCTTCCACCTTCCAGTATCCGTCCCCTGAAAATTTTCCATAATCAAGGGAAAAAAGCCAGTTAAATGACCTGTCCTGGCCATTATCCCCATAATACTTTATATCTATCCCCATAGTAGCGCCACTTACAGATGGATGTTCTGCAAAGAATCGATCGAGAACAAAATCCGGCATCCCGAAATAACCTGCGTGAAACCCTATCCCCCACCTCTGAGATTTCTCTTTTGAGGTCGCCTCTTCACCATAGGAGGGATTTGCAGATAAAACCAGCCCCAAAACAAACACAAAAACAGCAATAAACTTTCCCATCCATTCCTCCTTTCTGAATTATAATCCTGAATCATCCTTTCTGATTATCTAACTATATCAGGTATTATCAGAAAGTCCAATTTATTCGACTGTTACAAATAAAGTTATGGCGCCTAAAAGATATATCCCCCCTGCCATTAAAAGCACGGAAGAAAAACCAAAGGTGATGGCCAGCATAATCGAAAGGGATGTGGCTACAACCGATGCACACCCATTGGCTGCCCAGGCCCAGGGGATTAATCTTTTGTCACAGAGGTCTGCTGCTCTTATCCCTAAGGGAAACGGGAACCCCATAAAAAATCCGAGAGGGAAAAGGAGAGAGAAGGTTATGAAAATACGAATAACGAAGTCATTGCCGAGAGAGTAGAGAAGCAACTTATCGAGAAGGAAATAATATGTAATAAGGATAAAGAAAATAGAGGTTATTGCAATCTTTATCCGTTTCCTCAGTACTCCAACATCTACAGTCTCTCCCCTTTTCGAGAAATAGCTCCCAGCAGCAGTTGAGAGGAGTATAGAAAAGAGAACCAGCGAGACCGAATAGACAGGTTTTCCGAGGAAGAGGATGAATTTCTGGATCATAACTATCTCTATGAACATAAACCCCAGACCTATTGAAATGAAGTAGAGGATTATCTTTAATCTCTGCCCCCTTCTCCCCTCTACTTTTTCCCTTTTCATCCAGGATAATGGCAATAGGATTAAAAGAAAAGAAAGGACCAAGGATTCGATCAATATAACCGGGACTATATACCCTCCTTCAATAAAGGGTTGCCATTTGTCTTTCATGCTATGATAAGTGGGCATAAACTTCCTTATTTTGAAAAATTGGAAGAAGAAGGGCCTGTCATCTGTGGTCGGCGTGAGGTCGAAGAGATAGTCTTCATAGAAACCTGCTCTTTTCTGTGGATCAAGGAGTTCTCCAAAGACCCTGAAGTAGATATCTTCCTTAAAGATATTATATATATTCGTCTCGTCAGGCCTGAGACCCTTAAGATAAACAATATCGAATCTCCTCGATTGAGAGAATTCTCTTATCCTATCTAATTCAACTGCATTAAAGGGTGACTTCTTTATGAGGATAGTTATAGTCCCCCATGTCCTTATGGCGGCTATCCTGTCAGAGGGATCATGAACCCCTGTTCTCCTGAATGCATCCATTATCAGCGATGCGATCCTCACTTCTTCTCTTGGTGGTGGTAAGAGATACCTCGTAATGGAGATGAAACCGTCTTCTCTTAGACTCTGGATATATTCCTCAAAGGCATCTACTGTGAAGGTATAGTCCTCGAGCAGGCCGTAAATGCCTGTCGAGGTAGGAGAGATCGTCCCCGTTTTAGACAGATCGATGATATCGTATTTCTTCTTTACCTTTTTTAAGAACGTCCTTCCCTCTTCTATCCATACCTTTACTCTATTATCTTTATATATATCCCCTGAAAATTTTCCAAAATCATCCCTTACAAACTTAACAATTAAAGGGTTCCTCTCGACTATATCAATAAATACCCCCTCACCACCCTCTCCCCCTTTGGGAGAGGATTGAGGTGAGGGGAATCCTTTGAGCGTCATAAGGACAGGCAATCCCCCTCCTGGTTCGATGATAAGAACTTGAGTCCTCAGTTCTGAGTCGTGAGTCTTGAGTTTTAAATAATAGGGCAGAAATGAAGGAAGATACTGGATAAAACCTAAATCATCCGTTAATCCCCCTTCTTCCCCCTTTAATAAAGGGGGAATAGAGGGGGATTTTAAAGGGGGAGAAGGGGGATTATTTCTGTATTCTGTAATAGCATTAAGCCCTGAGCCATCAACTGTTAACCCTATCTGTGAAGGTAGCGTACCTCTGTATTCAAGGGATAACCCAGGTGCATACCTTACTGCAGGGCTTGAAACTGCATCAACTCTTGAGAAAGCATTCCATGAAGTCTTTAATAACCTCGATTCCGGAGGGAGCAGGGCGACTTTAAGGTCCTTATAAGGTGAAATGGTAATGTTAATGTAATTTATTATATTTTGTGGTTTAACTATAAGTAAATGAAGAATTAAAAAAATCCAGATTATTTTTAAAGGTATATAAGTTTTTTCTTTAAGGCTGAAAAATAGCGAACCTAAGCCGGCAATTAATGAGGCAAGCACTATTACACCAGAACCTTCGAGATATGAGAAGAGTATTGAGACAGAAAGGGCACCAAGACCGGCCCCGATCATGTCAGAGAAATATGTTTTGTTAACCACTCTGGGTGCATGGCTTATCGCTATAGAAATGATCAGGCCGGAAAAAAAGAATGGTATGCTCAAAAAGAAGGAGTAAAGGAAGATATATAGAATCTGTCTGGAATCCCATGCAATCCTTGCAGGGTCAAAAGGTATCACCCTGCAAATCACAAAGACCAGAATAATTGAAAAGGAGAAGATTATGCTTACGATTGAGAGGCTCTTATATGGTTTATCGAGCAGAGATTTAAATATTGCAAGGAATG
>CAKKRL010000065.1 GCA_919902655.1 Thermodesulfovibrionia bacterium | reverse complement strand
ATTTTACGCTACTTTCCCTCCACCGCATCCTTTATCTCATCCATTTCTTCTTTCTTCAGTCCCTCAAGCCAGTGATAATAAGGGCCCTCACCGATAAATCCCCCCTTGCCCCCCTTTAGTAAAGAGGGGGAGGGGGGATTAAAGACCTGCCTCACCCCTTCCCTCCCATTCTCCACCCATTTATCCACAAGCAGACGAATATCTCTTAGATCTGTACTTGCTACTGATACTGTCCCATAGGGCAGGGAGAACTCATTCCCGTTGAAGACTATAGCAAGACCTCCTGCTTCATTTACTGCCTTTAGCATGGGGAAGTCGGTAATACTATCTCCAACAGCAACTATATCTTTTAGAGTAATCCCGTCCCTTTCGGCTATCCCTTCAAGTGCTTCTCTCTTTTTCGTACCACCCATAACTTTTATATCATTCATGAAATGGCCTATAGAGGTACTTTTCAGTTCATGCCAGAAGAATCTGTCAAGATAGGGTTTGATCGAAAGGTCTTTCTCTCCGGAATCGAGCTTATTTGAGTAGAGATTTGAAAGGATATAATTTTCTGTCTCTTTGAGAAGGGATTCTGTTTCCCGATCAAGCTTTTTATCAAAGTCAATCTTTGTGAGGTCTGTGCAAAAGATATCGCCTTTTTCTACGCCCAGCCTATCCCCTATGCTCCGGGCATGCTGGCAATAGGATGTTGAAATTATATATATGTCCCAGCCATCCTTTTTAAGTTCAGAGACCAGTTCCTTAGAACCTTTCACAAGGCCTGCCCTTTTCGATACCTCGATCAGGTCTTCTGGTTTAATCCGATGGAGTAAGAGAAAGGGGAAGATAAGGACGAGTGTATCTCCTGGCTCATACCCTGCCCTGCCTTCAATTGTTAAAAGGTCATCATATCTACTTAAGACAGCAAAGACCTTTTCCCCCTCCGGCACAATACCCATTACCTCCATTGCATGGTCCATTGGTGAAAGAGGGCCTTCAAGGTCAAAGGCTATAATCCTTTTCCTTTTCATGATATAACCTTACCTATCTCTTCTGTAAGGTCGTAACCTTGCTTTAATATCTGTCCTTCCCTGTCCGTCACCTTACCTTTATCTACCCTCACATTCCCTTCAGATAATGTCTTTAATGTGTAAATTAAAAGCGGGAATTCCCTTTTAAGCCCAAGCTCCCTTATTTCACTGAACAGTTGATAGTCCTCCCCTTCAAGCCTGATTATCTCGGATAATTGCAAAACCCTCAGCCTTAACTTATGTTCTTTCCATAGATTATCCAGACTCCCCCCCTTTATCGTGTAAGTGCAGTAACTTATCGACGGGCCTTCATCAAGCTGTGGCGTAACTAAATGTATCATCACGCCGCTCTCCTCTGCATTTTTCTCTATGAGATTCCATATAACCTCCTGCCATGTCCCTTTAGGCCCTCCGGGCCTTGCAGGATGAAGGTTGATGGTGGGTTTATCTCTGCAGGAATCGGCATCAAGTATCAACATATAACCTACAAGCACCCTCACATCCTCATATAATCCTGAAAGCAATTCCCTCGCCTCTTCATGAAATCTCCTCCTCCATTCTTCATAATCTATTTTCTTGAGATCAGGTTTATATTTTGATGAAGAAAAGCCCACTATCGGAATGGAGGTTTCTTTGCACCAATTGATGATCGCATCACTCCAGACGCCCTCCCCTCTTTCACGGTTACAGAATATATAAGAGATGCCCCCCTTAACTGTACCACCCTTCGTAGCACTGTAGATCGCCTTCAGGAGTTCAAGGGCTGCCTCATCCCTTCCTGTAGTCCATATGCCAAATTTCATTGTTATTCTAATCCCTGATTTTCACCTTACTACTTGCTATCATCGTTCCTGTATTTAATAACTCCTGTTGATGGGTCATAGTGGTATCTGTCATTATCCAGTTCAATTCCTGAAAAGTTTTCAAGTTCTCCGATATCAGCAGGATACCTTTCATTTGCAGCATAGAATGCCCTTATAGATTCCTGTAGTTGTTGTAAATTTATTTTATTGCCGAATTTATCTACATTCTGATAAGTGTCAATAAGGGTATCGCCGGACCTTTTAGCAGGGCTCTTATTGTCGCCGCAGGATACAAACGCAAGGATAAGATATATCAATATCAATGATATTTTTAAACGATTCATAACAATAAATAACTCTCTCACACCCTTTCTAATTTCTCTGGATAATTCTCCCTTCCAAATCCCGTTACACTCCTTGAAGCTAAATTCGTTGCGTTGATTGCTGATTCTTTCAAAGACCTTCCATTCAGATAGGAAGAGAGAAATCCTGCTGCATAGACATCCCCTGCCCCTGTGGTATCCACAACCGTAACCCTTGGGGCATCTATATGGAAATCCTCATTCTGTGTAAATATATGAGAACCCTCCTCTCCCATGGTACAGGCGATAACCTTTGGGCCGAGATTCAGGATTCTTTTTGCGCCCTCTTTCCATGGTTTATTAGTAAGCATCTCAATCTCTTTCTTTTCAGGAAAGAATATCTCTGTCCTCATGAGTATAGGTGTCAGTGCCTCTATCCCTCGTTTTGAATAAAAGATTCCGGGATCGAAACTTACTTTAATCTTTGAACTGAGCGATGAGACAAGGGACTTCTGGGCATTAAAAGAAGAATCTCCTGCAAAAGATGTAAGATGAATTATATCACATGACTCTGCATAGTCTCTGTCAATATCCTCAATCCTTATGGTATCATTGGCATTGGGGAAAACGATAATCGATCTCTCTCCTTTAATAAGAAGAGAAAGGGCCATACCGCTTCTCCCATCCCTTCTAATCCCTCTCTTATCAACCCCCTCGAGGCTATCAAGGAGGAAATCACTTTCTCTATCGTTCCCGCCCTTACCGATGAACCCTGCCTTTATTCCGAGCCGGGACAGGGCTACTGCAGTATTCGCCGCAGAGCCACCTCCCTCTTTATGTTTTAATGTCCCTTCGTTCTGTAGAATATCAAGAATCCTGTCTAATTCCTCTACATCCTTAAAATATTCATATCCCGAACGGATATTCAATCTCGAGGCCACCTCTTCATTAATCTCGAAGATGAGGTCAAGATTGATTGCACCGAAACATATTACCTGAAGGTTTTTTTTCTTCCCCATCTTTCACTTCATCTAAAACTCCCCCTCACCTTAATCCTCACCCTTAGGGGAGAGGATTGTCAATCACTCGTAGGGAGGTGAGGGGCTCATCTTTAAATGGTGGACGAGATGGGATTTGAACCCACGACCCCCGCGTTGCGAACGCGATGCTCTCCCGCTGAGCTACTCGCCCATTTTGATAATATATGCTTACGCTGACAAAAACAGATCGCCACCGTCCTTACTGTTTAACATTGAGGAACATATACAGACCTGCCGCACCGAAGAGAAGGTTCCCTACCCATGCGGCAAAGACTGGAGGAAACATGCCTGTCTTTCCAAAGGAAATCCCTAATGAAAATATGATCCAGTAAAAAAAGGCTATTACAATGCTTGCTACAATGCCTATAACAATTCCTTCACTTCTTCCCCCTCTGAAAGAGAATGGGATTCCGAAGAGTGCCATTACAAAACTCACAAAGGCAAAGGAGATCTTTGAATGCATGTCAACCATATGTTTCACGATGTTAAATCCTGCTGTTTTTAGTCTTTGTATATAGTTGTAAAGCTCGACGATATTCATCTCTTCCGATTTCTTTTCCACCTTCTGAAGATTCTCAGGCCTTTCAGGAAAATCATAATAGATAGCATCAAAATCTCTCTCGTTTACAGCACCAGTAAGTGGAAAGGACCTTACCTTTCCATTAATGAATATCCATTGTTCCCCGTTCCATCGTAATTCCTTCGCATCCACCCTTTCGGTAAGGTTAAATCTTTTATCAAATTTATATATGGTAACACCATAGAGGTTTTCTCCTTCGGGATTTAGAAGGTCAATGTTTATAATAGTATTATCTTTCCCCCTCATCCAGACCTTATTCTGCTGGAAAAATGCATTCTGGGGTTTCTTTTTGATCTTGACATCCTTGATATAGCTCAGTCTCTGATTAGCTGGAGAAAAAAGGGTTTCATTGAAGAAAAATGAAAGGATGCTCACAAGAAAGGCTACAGATAGTATAGGCATCGCAACAGAATAGAGGCTTACCCCTGCAGACTTCATGGCTACAAGTTCACTGTTTCTTGCAAGTATCCCGAGTGTAAGGAGTGTTGAAAGGAGGATAGCCATGGGAATCCCGTAGAAAATGACCTTCGGAATAAAGAAAATAAAATACTCTATGATTATGTCTGCAGTGGCATGATGTTCAATAAAGTCGTCTATCTTCTCGAAAAACTCAACAAGGAGCGAAATACTGAGAAGCCCGAGAAGGGCAATCCCGAAGAGCTTTAAGAACTCTTTAAGGATGTAACGTGTAAGAATGGGCGAGACAGAATACCATTCCCATCCATCGGGAGATTTGGATCTTTCTGTGGATTGGTTCATAATACCCTAAGTCTCCCGTTTAAACCTTTTATTAAACTTGCTAAAGATAGAATCATAATAATTATAAATCATCTTCATGGTCCTTGACCCTGTCGACTTTGAAGCCCTGTCAAAGAGGAATAAACCGATTATAATAAATATAATATTCGGAGTCCACATGGCGAAGAAGGGATGTATCTTGCCTTCGCTGGACAAGTTCTCTCCGGTACTTATGAATATGTAGTATACAAGAATAACCCCTATGCTTATTGCAAATCCACCCAGCCTGCCGCTCTTCTTTGTAAGAAGGCCAAGGGGTGGCCCGATAATCCCGAAGGTAAGACATGCAAAAGGTATGGAGAATTTCTTATGGAAATCCACAAGCCAGATATAATAATTTTTCCCTTCCCTCTTATAGCCATCTATCTTCTCCCAGAGCTCTGAAAGGGTCATCTCACGGCTGCCCTTTGGGACCTTGATTTCCCCTGCAAGATTTTTATCAATATCAAGCTGAAGATCATAAGAATTGAACTGTGCCCTGTTGTATGAAACGGCATCCTTGCTCTGACTGTGGATACTCCCATCCCAGAGCTTTAGAACAACCCTCAAATTCGACTGATCAGAGATAAATGCCCCTTTCTTTGCAACTATGGTATATGGCTCGTTAGGATTTCTTACATCAGAGATAAATACCTCCTGGAGTTCTCTTGAATGGGACATTTCTTTAACATAGATTACAAGACCTTCGAAGGTGTCATTAAAAACACCTGCCTCAATACCGACAGATGCCCTGGTCCTCACTATATTGAAAAGAAGTGTTTTGAATGCCTGATTCCCGAGAGGAAGAAGCGAGATCATTATATAGGTTGTAAGAATAACACCTATTAAGGATAATGTGATAACCGGCGCCAGGATTCCATAAAGACTCATACCGCTCGCCCTGATGGCCGTTATCTCATTGTCTGCTGAAAGCCTGCTGAAGGTGACCAGCACTGAAAGAAGTACAGCCATGGGGATAGTTACAGCAAAAAAAGACGGCAGGATATAGAGAATAAGCTCGAGGATGGAAGAGAGCGGGACTCCTTTATTTATAACCAGCTCTGTGAGTCTTCTGATCTTATCCATCAGGAGGGTAAAGGTGAATATCAATAGCCCGATTGAGAAAGAGATGGAGAGTTCCTTGAAGATATACCTGTTTATGATCTTAACCATTTTAATGTTTATTCTACAATAAACTGCATTTGTTGTAAACCCCGCACTCCACTTTAGCAGGGTGCGGGGTAAAGAAACAGAACCCAGGATTTCATAGAAAAAAACACTTGACACATTTCTGTCATTGTGTTATTTAATATTCCCAATGGATTTAAGGATTTCTGATTGATTAGGAGGTGAATTACTAAATGAGGAGTAGCGGCAAGGTTAAGTGGTTCAATGATAGCAAGGGTTTTGGATTTATCGAGCGTGAAGATGGTAGTGATGTCTTCGTACATTTTTCGGCTGTTCAGGATGATGGATTCAAATCACTCAAGGAAGGCCAGCTTGTTGAGTTTGATATTGTGGAAGGGCCCAAAGGCCCGCAGGCAAGCAATGTAATTAAACTTTAAGCTAACAGACCAAACAACAGAAAAGTAGAAAGGAGGTGAATTTAAATTGAGAAAGATATTGGCTTTACTAATATCATTTATCTTTGTAGCAACCCTTTCAATGACTATTGGATGCCCTGCACAGGAGAAACCAAAGGCACCTCCTGCTAAGGAGGCTCCTGCACCGACACCACCACCGGCCGCCCCAGCAGCTCCTGAAAAGCCGGCAGAGGCTCCGCCAGCAGCACCTGAGAAGAAGTAAGGGTAATTCAAAAACGATTATAAAAAAGGGTCCCGCAAAGAACGGGGCCTTTTTTTATTCCTTGATTTTCCCTTCCTGTTATGTTAAATAATATTACCCTGTTGTCTTTTGAAAAGAGTGGGTAAAGCCCACTCTTTTGTTTTAGCAAAGTTGTACCCTGGATTCTGGATTATGCAAGGGCGACAATTACAATGGGTTCAGGGTAACATGGAAACAAGAGATTTGAATAGAGAAGATATTATTTCAACCCTTCGCAACCTGATTCTTCCTGTTGCCGGGGCATCGGGAATAGAGCTTGTTGAGATTCAGTATCACCGAAGGAAGGGAGGCCGTTCTATGTTAAGGGTTTTTATAGATAAAGAAGGCGGTGTAACCATAGACGATTGCGCAAGGTTAAGCCGTGAGATCGAGGCAGAGATAGTTGTAGAGGATATTATTCCTGAATCATACATCCTCGAGGTTTCTTCTCCGGGGCTTGACAGGCCCCTCAGGAGGATTGAGGACTACAGAAAAAACATAGGGAAACTTGCAAACATATCTACCTTCTCTTCTGTCATGAACAGGAGGTTCTTCATAGGAAGGATCAATAATGTTGAGGATGATACTATAACGTTGACACTTGAAAACGGGGAAGAGTCCAGGATTCCCTTTGCTCAGATTTCAAAGGCAAATTTAAAAGTTGAGATTTAAGGATTATGACCTGTAAGGAGGAATTTTAATGAACCACGAGCTTATTCTGCTCCTTGAACAGATAAGTAAGGAAAGAGGGATATCGAAGGAGGTCCTTATCGAAACCGTTGAATCGGCCCTTCTTTCGGCTGCAAGGAAGAAGTACGGCCCTCTGAATATGAGAATACATATCGACCCAAAGACAGGAAAAACTGATGTAGTCGCTATTAAAAAGCTCGTAGAAGCGGTAACAAACCGCTATGATGAGATCTCCTTAGAAGAGGCAAAATTAATTGACCCTGATAAAGGTATCGGAGACGAGATAGAGATTAATCTCAATTTCAAGGAACTTGGCAGGATAGCAGCGCAGACGGCCAAACAGGTCATCCTCCAGAAGGTGAAAGAGGCTGAGAGGGAGATAATCTACAATGAGTTTAAAAAGAAGGAAGGACAGATGGTCCATGGCGTTATTATCAGACAGGAGAGGGGGATCTACATCGTTGACCTCGGAAAGACTGAGGGGATAATCCCTCAGAAGGAACAGGTCCCAAAAGAGGGATTCAGGAGGGGAGACAGGGTCAGGGCCTATATCCTCGAGGTAAAGAATTCCAGCAAAGGCCCTCAGATAATACTTTCGAGGACGCATCCAAGCTTTGTTGAGAGACTCTTTGAAATGGAAGTGCCTGAAATTTACGAAGGTATTATATCGATCAAAGGGGTGGTAAGAGAAGCAGGTGACAGGGCAAAGATAGGTGTCTTTTCGAAAGACTCCGAAGTAGATCCGGTCGGTGCCTGTGTAGGGTTGAAAGGTTCAAGGGTGCAGGCAGTTGTAAGGGAGCTGAAAGGAGAAAAAATAGACATTATCCCCTGGACAGATGACCCGAGGATACTTATTGCAAAAGCCCTAAGCCCAGCCACTGTGGAGAAGGTGGGGATTAATAAAGAGGCAAAGTCTGCCCTTGTTGTAGTTTCTGATCAGCAGCTTTCCTTGGCGATCGGTAAAAAGGGACAGAACGTGAGACTTGCTGCTAAACTTACAGGCTGGGACATAGACATCATAAGCGCAGAGCAATACGAAAAGGAAAAGTCTGCTGAAACAGAAAGGGAGATTGAGGCAGCCATCAGCACTGAGCAGGCCAAGAAGATGCCTTTAACAGAACTTCCAGGGGTTGGCAGTAAGATAGCAGGCATTCTTGAAGATGCCGGTTACAAGACAATTGAAGATGTAGCATCTCTGAATATAGAGGCCATCACAGCCATTCAGGGGATTGGTGAAAAGACCGCCCAGAAGATCCTAAAGGGTGCAAGGGAAAAACTCGGGTTAAAGGATGGAGAGGCTTGATATACCAATCAGGTATGTCAGGGGTATAGGTCCAAAGAGGGCAGAACTCTTTAGCAGGCTCGGGATAGAAACCCTGGAAGATGCCCTCTACTACCTGCCTAAAAGATATGAGGACAGAAGGAGCTTTAAGAGGATCTCGGAACTTACTGAAGGCGGTAATGAGACAATATCAGGCGAGATCATTGACTCAGGAATAAGGGTTACCCCAAAAAAGGGGATGAAGATCTTTGAGCTCATTGTCCATGACGGCACAGGGGTAATCACAGGAAAATGGTTCAATCAGCCCTTTATGCAGAAGGTCTTCAGGATAGGGCAGAAAACTATCCTTACCGGACCTGTTATGAGAAGCCGATACAGTTTTGGCTGGGAGATCGAAAATCCCGAGTACGAGATCATAGAAGACAATGACAGAGACACCATCCATACCGGCCGCATAGTCCCGATATACAGGGCAACTGAGGGCCTCTCACAGAGACATCTCCGTTCTATTATAAAAGGAATAATCGATAATTACTCACAGAATCTCCCCGAGTTCCTTCCTGAATATATCCTTAATAGATACAGCATGCCTCCCCTTCCGGAAGCGATAAGAGAGGCACATTTCCCGGACCACACAGACTCAGAATCACTCCAGCAGTGGAAAGGGCCTGCCTATCAGAGGTTAATCTTTGATGAACTCTTCCTCCTCGAGCTTGGGCTTGCACTGAGAAAGGGAAAAGGGTCTATAGAAAAGGGTATACCATTCAGAACGGATTCTCTCCTGTTAGATCGCCTCAGGGAACGTCTCCCCTTCAGGCTCACCAATGCCCAGGAGAGGGTATTCGAGGAGATAAAGAGAGATATGGGACTCCCTTACCCCATGAACAGACTGATTCAGGGAGATGTGGGTTGCGGGAAGACAATAGTTGCAATTCAGGCTATACTCATAGCTATAGAGAATGGATACCAGTCAGCCCTTATGGCCCCCACTGAAATCCTTGCTGAACAGCACTATATAAACATCCACAGGACACTTGAGGAGTTCGGACTCAAGGTATCTCTCCTTACAAAAAGCCTTAAAGAAAAGGAAAGGAAAGATACTCTAAGGCAAATTGAAGAAGGTAGGATAAACCTCGTTATCGGCACACATGCCCTGATCCAAGAGGATGTAAGATTCAAGGCCCTGGGCCTCGCCATAATAGACGAACAGCACCGTTTCGGAGTAGTTCAGAGGGCGACTCTCAGGAAAAAAGGAATAAACCCGGACATTATCTTCATGACAGCCACGCCAATACCGAGGACACTTGCCCTCACCCTCTATGGAGACCTCGATATCTCGATTATTGATGAGCTTCCTCCTGAGAGGAGACCTGTAGAGACCAGGCTTTTTAATGAACCGATGAGGTCAAAGGTCTACCTTAAAGTTGAGGAGGAGTTAAAGAAAGGAAGGCAGGCCTATGTCGTATATCCTTTGATAGAAGAATCAGAGAAGATAGACCTCAAGGCCGCTGCAGAGATGTCCGAAAAGATCAAAAAGATCTTTCCCCACAGAAGGGTTGCCCTTATCCATGGAAGGATAAGGCCTGTTGAAAGGGAAGAGATAATGGATTCTTTCAAGAAAGGTAATATAGATATACTCGTCTCAACTACGGTAATCGAGGTCGGAGTCGATGTCCCTAATGCAACAGTAATGGTCATCGAACATGCCGAGAGGTTCGGCCTCGCCCAGCTCCACCAGTTACGGGGGCGGGTCGGAAGGGGTGCATCACAGTCTTACTGTCTCCTTATGGCATCATACAGGCTCTCCGAGGAGGCAAGGAGAAGGATTCAGGCGTTGGTTAAAACAAATGACGGTTTCCGTATTGCTGAAGAGGATCTCGCTATAAGGGGGCCGGGTGAGTTTTTTGGTACAAAGCAGTCAGGCCTTCCGGATTTTAAAGTGGCAAATATCATAAGGGACAGCCGAATACTTGAGGCCGCAAGGAAAGAGGCATTTTCTATTTCAAAAGATAATAGTTCCCTCAATGGCCATCCTGCCCTTAAAGAGGCACTTGAAAGGAAATGGAAGGGAAGACTCGGCCTTGTACTTAATTGAAGGTAGTTTGCAAATCGTCTTTTTTTGTGATAAGTTATAATCTGTTTAAAACTAAAGGTAGCATATTATGATCCTCTGGGACAGGATAAGAAAGAACGCAGAAGAAGGCTTAGAGAGCATAAAGAAGGGTGCCTCCATCGTTGCGGAAAGGGCAAGGATTGAGGCAAGCCTTGCAAAAATCCTCCTTGAAAGCGGAAAGTTAGAGAAAAGACTTAAGACACTTTATCAGAAAGTCGGCGAGAGGATTTATACACTAACAGCAAAAAAAGAGAGGAATATACTCAAAGACAGCGAGATAACAGAGGCATTGGAAGAGATCTCCAGACTTAAAGAAGACCTGGATAAACTCCAGAGGGATGCAAGGCTGATATCTTCAGGAGAGGTAGAGGAGCGCAGGGAGTGAATATCCCGGTTAAATGTTAACTTACCTTGTTGTCTTTATCTTCGGTGCAGTAGTGGGCAGTTTTTTAAATGTATGTATCTACAGGGTCCCCAGGGGCGAGTCGCTTGTCCTACCTGATTCAAGGTGCCCCGACTGCAGGGAACAGATCGCATTTTATGACAACATCCCTATTATCAGTTATATCCTGCTTAAAGGGAGATGCAGGAAATGCGGTTCAAAGATTTCGTTCAGATACCCTGTTGTAGAGGCCTTGAATGGTCTCCTGTATCTCTTTCTCTATTTTGCCTTTGGGCCCGGAGTTCAGTTTCTTATATATGCGGTCTTCATCTCATCCCTTATCGTTGTGACCTTTATAGACCTTGATTCTCAGATTATCCCGGACAGGATTACCATACCCGGTACGATCCTCGGCATCCTGCTCGCCTCTACCCTTTTACCAGTAGGCCTTAAGGATTCTCTGACAGGTGCTATCCTCGGAGGAGGATTTTTTTATCTTACAGCAGTGGTAAGTCGTGGCGGAATGGGCGGAGGAGACATAAAGCTTATAGCGATGATTGGCTCTTTCCTCGGCTGGAAAGAGGTGCTGCTTACCATCTTCCTCGGTGCCCTTTCAGGATCTATTGTCGGCATCTTCCTCATGATCTTTAAGGGGAAAGGGAGGAAACATAAGATCCCCTTCGGGCCCTTTCTTGCCTTGGGGGCAATATTGAGCCTTTTCCTGGGAAAGGATTTGATAGAATGGTATTTAAATCCGTAGAGATCCTTTTCGTCCTTCTATCCATCTTTATTTTACTTCTTGTCTATTTAATTACAAGATCAATTCTCGTCAAACACAGGAAGGCTCTTATAACGAGGAATGAAGCCGGCCAGACAGAGAAAAAGAATGATCTGGGGTTTGTCGTGGATACCTTTCATGACCTCGTGAGGGAACTCAAGGATAAAGAACAGGAATTGCAGAGGCTCAGGTCCATTGCAGAAGATAGGGCAGATAGTATCGAGAGTTATAACGAAAATATCCTGAGGTCTGTTGCAAGTGGGGTGATAACCTTTGACAGGGAAGGAAAGATCATGACCTTCAATCCTGCCGCAGAAATTATACTATCAAAAAGGTCTGAGGATGCTATAGGAAATATCTGTGAAGACGTCTTTGGAAAAGATAACCCTATAACAATGATCCAGATGGAATCCCTTGAAAGGGGAGAGGGAATTGCCAGGATGGAGACAACGGTCGAAAAATCCTACGGTGAAAAGATATGGCTTGGCCTCAACACATCTCTCTTGAAAGATAATAATGGAAGGCTTATCGGCCTCATCCTTGTTTTTTCCGACCTCACAGAGATAAAGCACTTGCAGGCACAGATGGAACTGAAGGAGAGATTTGCCCTGCTCGGAGAGATGTCTGCCGGTATCGCCCATGAGCTGAGAAACCCTATGGGTGCTATTGCCGGTTTTTCAAAACTCCTTTCAAAGAAGCTCGATAATGGAGACGAAAGAAAACCAATTGCAGATGCAATAGAAAAAGAGATAGACGGGATGAACAGGGTAATCAATGAATTGCTCAACTTTACAAAACCAACAGACCTTAATCTCTCTAAGGTAGAGCTAAAACCACTTATTGAGGACTCCCTGTCATCAATACAATTAAATAGTGTAAAATATAATCTAATATCGGGGAAGATTCCTGCTATTGATGCAGATGATGTTTTACTTAAACAGGTGTTTATAAACCTTTTCCAGAATGCCATCGATGCCATGCCTGAAGGGGGAGAACTGAAAATAGTTTTGAATATCAAACCTCAGACTGAAACCCAGAGGCAGGAGGCAGAGATTGAAATCTCTGATACAGGGACAGGAATTCCGGAAGATAAATTAAAGAAAATATTCCATCCCTTCTTTACAACAAAGAAGAACGGTACAGGTCTCGGGCTTTCCCTTGTCCAGAAGATCATTCTCTATCATGGCGGGAAGGTAGAGGTTGAAAGTAAAAAAGGAAAAGGTACAACATTCAGGATAGGCCTTCCGGTAAATCATCACAGGGAGAAACTCTAAATGTCTAAGAATTCGACCTTTAAGTCAACCGTATTAATAATCGAAGATAAGGAATCCATGGCGAACATGCTCGGACAGACAATCGGAGCAGAGGGTTACAAAACCCTCATAGCCAGGGACGGTTCAGATGGTATCCGTCTTGTCAATGATGAAAGAGTAGATCTGGTCATCACAGACCTTAAACTTCCGGGTAAAGACGGACTTGATGTCCTCAGGGCAGTGAAAGAAAAGAACCCTCTCATCCCCGTGATACTCATGACAGCCTTTGGATCTATAGAAACAGCAGTCGCTGCCATGAAAGAGGGGGCCTACGAATTTCTTACAAAACCATTTGATACGGACCACCTCCTTGTATTGATAAAAAGGGCACTCGAAAACCAGAAAATAATTACAGAGAATATCCTTCTTAAAGAGGAGTTCGGAAGGGAACTCGGTTTCCCGAAGATTATCGGAAAGAGCCAGGCCCTGGAAGATGTGAGCAGAAATATCCAGAAGGTTGCACCTGCCAAGACAACAGTCCTCCTCCTTGGAGAGTCAGGCACAGGTAAAGAACTCTTTGCAAGGGCCCTTCACCACCTGAGTCAGAGAAAGGATAGCCCCTTCGTTGCTATCAACTGTGCTGCCATACCGAGGGAACTCCTCGAATCCGAACTCTTCGGTCACGAAAAGGGTGCCTTTACAGGTGCGGATTACAGAAGGATCGGCAAGTTTGAGCTGGCAGACAAGGGTACGATATTCCTCGATGAGATAGGGGAGATGGACCTTTCACTCCAGGCAAAACTGCTCAGGATATTACAGGGTGATGCTATAGAAAGGGTTGGAGGTACAAGACCAATCCATATTGATGTAAGGGTGGTAGCCGCAAGCAACAGGGACCTTGAAAAGGCAGTCTTGGAAAAACGTTTCAGGGAAGACCTCTATTATCGTGTGAGTGTATTCCCCATAACAATCCCACCGCTCAAGGAAAGGAAAGAGGATATCCATCTTCTCGTAAATCACTTTATAAATTACTACTGCGAAGAAATGAAGACCGAAACAAAGGAGATAGCCCCTGAGACCCTTGAGATACTCATAAATCATACATGGAAGGGTAATGTGAGGGAGCTCGAAAATTGTATTGAGAGGGCGGTTATACTGTGTAACGGTAAGACCATCCTTCCTGAGCATATCGGCCTCGCCACATTGGAAACTACAGAGGGACTCCTCCATGATATTCCTATGGAAGGAGGGCTGGAGGAAGTTTCAAACGCAGCCCAGAGGATAGCAGAATCAAGACTCATAAAAAAGGTCCTCGCACAGGTTGGAGGGAATAAGACAAAGGCAGCCGAGATACTCAAGGTTAGCTACAAGACCCTTCTTACAAAAATAAAAGACTATGGAATTTAGATAATATTTTACTTGATTTTACAAAACGCTCCTGTTACTATGCACGAAATGAAAAAAATTGTCCTTTTAATCTCCATGATCTCAATCGTCTCTCTCACCATGATACTTACTGACAGGGCATACAGCACATCGGGCTGTGATGAAGACTGTGCGAAGTGTCATAAACTAAACTCATCAGAGGCATCAGACATCCTCAAATCACTTAAGATCCCCGATGCTAAAATCCAGAATATACAGATAAGTCCGCTAAAAGGTCTCTGGGAGATATTACTTGAAAAGGAAGGGAAAAAAGGAATTATTTATGTAGATTTCTCAAAAAAATATGTATTGGGTGGCCCGATTATTGAGATCAAAACATCCACCGATAAAACCGCTGAGAGACTCCCTCCCCCGCCAACCAATATCATCCCACAGAGTAAAATCCCTCTAAAGGATGCGATTGTTCTCGGCAATAAAAAGGCCACAAAGAAGGTAATCGTATTTACAGACACCGACTGACCGTACTGCAACAAACTTCATCAGGAGATGAAGAAGATCGTAGAAAAGAGAAAAGACATTGCCTTTTATATGAAACTCTTTCCTCTGGTAAAGCTTCACCCGGCAGCATACGAAAAATCTAAAACCATACTCTGCGAGAAATCCCTAAAACTCCTTGAGGACGCCTATGAAGGGAAACAGTTACCGAAACCAAAATGCGAGGCAAAGGAAATAGACGAGAATATAAAACTCGGCTCAGAGCTGGGTATCTCCGGAACTCCCACAATAATATTACCTGACGGCAGAGTCATCCCCGGATATGTCACAGCAGACAAACTGATCAACCTGATAGACTCAAAGTAATTGCTTTTTCCTGTTTTCGATCCAGAACCTCGGTTCTGTAATCGCCTCATTTTTGCAGACCGGACACCTGCCAGGACTTCTCAGTCTCTTCCTATCCCTGAATACGAAACCGCACTTCCTGCACACAGACGGCTCTATACAAAAACGGCATTTCTTTGATACAGATCTTACGATATGATCGAGATGGTCCAATACATCTCTCTCCCTTATCTTCAGGGCCTGGGATAGCTCTCTTGTAGTAAATCTATCCTTAGTCAGAAGGTCAGTCATCTCCTGTCTTACTGTCTGACTTGCATTCATCTTCTCAGGACATCTTTAGCAATATGAAACACCTCATCAACCGTTATCAAATCCATACATCTGAAATCCTTTGTGCATTCCCTCAGGAAACAGGGACTGCATTCAACCCCTTTATATATAATCCTGTGTCCCTCACCTACAGGTCCTGTTGCATCAGGGTCTGTGGAACCGAAGATAGCTGTAACAGGAACCTTTAATGCAGATGCCATATGCATGGGGCCTGTGTCATTGCTTATAAATACTGAGCATTTCCCGATAAGTGATGCAAGTTCCCTCACCGATGTCCCTTCTGAAATGATAGGCTTTGTAGTCATTCTGTTTTTTACTTCTTCCACAATATCCTTTTCACCGGGCCCGCTGAATATTATCACAATAATCCCCTCATTCATTAATCTGTCTGCAAGTAAAGCAAACCTCTCAGGATACCATCTCTTTGCCCTTCCATATGTAGCGCCAGGATTTATTCCGGCAAGTGGCATATTTTCATCCCATCCTTTTTTCTTAAGTATATCTATAGCCCATGTCTTTTCTTTTTCATTAAGGTTCAGGGTAGGTGGTTCTCTTTCAACGTTTAATCCTGCTCCCCTCAGGAGATAGAGATAATACTCAAGATGATGTCTTTTCATTGTTTCAGGCTTTATAGGAACAGAAGGTTTCAGAAGGAATCCTCTTCCGTCAGTTGAGTATCCAAGTCTTATCGGAATCCCTGAGAGAAGGGCTATAATGGCAGCCTCAAAGGCATTCTGGAAAAGCACCGCCATATCAAATCTCCTTTCTCTGAGTTCACGAATAAGCCTGAGTCTTTTTCCGAGATTCGTCTTCTCGTAAATGATAACCTCATCAATGTCAGGATTGCCCTTAAAGATTTCACTTACCCATGGTTTTGCAAGGATGGAGATCTTTGCTCCGGGAAAATTCTTTCGCAAAGATGATACGGCAGGGGTTGTGAGTATAGCATCGCCTATCCAGTTCACAGACTTTATAAGAATTTTTTTAATTTCTTTTTCCTGAAAATATACCATTTTCTTTCTTGTAGTGAATGTTCAGAATATCCCCTTTTGTAATCCCCCCTCACCCCCCTTTAGTAAAGGGGGGATGGGGGGATTTATCCGGCCTTGTCTTCCATCTCCTGTGTAGCCAGAGCCACTCTTCAGGGTACTGTCTTATATGATCTTCGATCACCTTTGTAAATTTTGCGGTATTTGAAATCATATCCATTTCAGGGTTTCCGCTTCTTTTGAGTTCAATCTCTTCACCAACAATTATCCGATGTCTTCCTCCTCCAAGATAATGGATAAACGCAGATAGCACCGGCGTCTCTGTCTTTATTGCAATCTGTGCCATACCTCTGTTAGTGCAGGCAGGCTCACCGAAGAAATCAACAAATACCCCCTCCTTACTGGTTACGTTCTGATCGAGGAGCACACCAATAGTGCCATCTTCGTGGAGGCATCTCAATATCTCTCTCATCGCCTTTTTTTTCTCTATAATCCTGTTTCCATATCTTGTCCTGATTTCCTCCACCTTCCTGTTAAGATAGGGGTTGTCTATAGGCCGCACCACTATACTGAACGGGTACCCCTTGAGGGACTGGGAAAGGGCCATGAGCTCCCAGTTGCCGCAATGCCCTGTGAGATAAAGAACCCCTCTCCCTTTTTCTTTGGCGCTTAGATAGTTTTCAAACCCTTCGATCTCGATATTTTTTTCGATATATTCACGATTATCAGTCATCATTCTCGAAAACTCCACAAATGACCTTCCGAGATTGCGGTAGCACCCCTTTGCAATTCTGATAATCTCTTCTTCTGTCTTTTCATTCCGGAATGCCCTCCTGATGTTTGTAAGGGCTATCTCCCTGTGTTTTTTGTCTACGATAAAAAGGATCATCCCAAGTGTTTCACCAATCCTTAGGGATAACAGAAGAGGTATCATCCTCAGGATATATGCCAAAGAGATGTAAAAGATATATTCGATCAGGGTTGAAAATCTCCTCAATTATTTCCTCCGCCTGATTGTTTCTTTGAGAAAAGAAGTGATTCCCACCGCTCTCCATCCTCTATGATAAATTCTATGCTCAATGCCCAGATCTGAGTCTCGAGATCTGAGTAAGGGATTTTTACAATATCCTTTTCTGTGGTTACTATCATATCTGTACCCATATCTCCTGCCTTTTTTACAATCTCATCTATGTCTTTTTTAGAATAGTCGAAATGGTCCGGATAGATCAACTCCCCTGAGACCTTTGCACCTTCTCTTTCAAGGATGAATCTGAATGAGGAATGATTCGCAAGACCTGAAAAAATAAGTAATGATTTCCCCTTGAGTCTATTAACTTCTATGATATTCCCTTTCATGTCAACCAAACCAAGGGATCTGTAATTACCGACGAATATGGGTGCAGTAGTATTATACCTCTTTATCTTATTCATAATTTCGGTATTTCTCTTTGATAAATCTGTCTTTGTAAGTACAACAATATCAGCCCTTCTCATAGATTCAAGCGGTTCCCTCAGTATTCCCCTCGGAAGTATATGGCCGTTCCCGAATGGGTCCGTTGCATCAACAAGCAGAATATTTATGTCTCTATGGAGTTTGAGATGCTGGAATCCATCATCGAGGATAAAGAGATCCGAGCCAAACCTCTCCTCAGCGAACTTTGCTGATAAGCAGCGGTCATTTCCCTTAATTACAGGGATACCGCTTAATTTCTTTGCCATCAAATAGGGTTCATCACCTGCATCCCTGCAACCCAATAATATCTTTGAACCGTCAGAAACAGGGTTAATTCCTTTTGCCTTGCCCCTGTAACCCCTTGTGAGGATTGCTACCTTAAACCGTGAACCGTGAACCGTGAACCGTTTAGCTGCCTCAGCTATGGACATAACAGCAGGGGTTTTTCCTGTCCCCCCTGTTGTTATATTCCCTACACTTATCACCCTTGATCCAACCCTTTCAACCCTTAACATGCCTCTCTCATAAAGAAATGCCCTTGTCCTTTGTATAAGGCCATATAAGACAGAAAGGATATATAAAATAAATGAGACTATTCCTCCATCTTCTTCCCTCATTACTCTTTCAAAATACCGTCTTATGTTTGACATATCAAATTATACAAGGAACTCTTCGATCATCATAAGCGACCTTTTTACTGCTCCTTTATTTTCATCTACAACATTCCTCGCCTTTTCTCCCATCAATCTTGATTCATCCCCATTCATTAGAAGATGCTCCAATTCCCTTCTTAGATGGGATCCATCTGTCACCTGCCGTGCAGCCCCTTTTTCCAGAAATATTCTTTTTATATCTTCAAAGTTATCCATGTATGGGCCAAAAAGAATCGGTTTTGAATAGACTGCAGGTTCGAGGATATTATGGCCACCTGAAGGAACAAGACTTCCTCCAACAAAAACAACTGTTGCGATAGAATATATGTGTGCAAGCTCTCCTATAGTATCAAGGACAATAACAGAGACCTCATCAGGGACATTCTCGCTCAGTTCTGTCCTTCTCCTGCAGATAATATCCCTTTCTCTCATCAAACCCTCTATCCTTTTAACCCTGTCTATATGCCTTGGGGCGATAAGGAGGAGAAGATCTTTAAAATCCTTTTTAAGTTCTTTAAAGATGTCGAGAATTATCTCCTCTTCCCCTTCATGGGTACTGCCAGCCACAAAAAGATGCCTATCACCTGTGCAGTATAAGTCCCTTACCTTCTTAATATCCATTGATGGTTGTATAGGTGTGTAATCGAATTTTATATTCCCGATTATCTCAATCTTCAAAGGTTCTGCCCCGATTGCAATCATCCTTTCTGCGTCTGAATGTGTCTGCATGCCGAATTTAGAGATATATTTAAGTATATACCTCATAAAAAGCCTGCCAAGGCTATAGCCTCTGAAAGATTCCTGGGATATTCTGCCATTAATAACAAGGGAAGGAATGCCCGCCTTATAAAGGCTCCTGAGGAGATTCGGCCAGATCTCTGTTTCAATTAATATAAAGACCTCCGGTCTGACTCTCTTCAGTACGTTATTAACAAAGAGGCTTATGTCAAAAGGGAGGTAGATAATTGTATCTGCATCCTTAGCCCTCTCCCTTGCTATGAGATTCCCAGTATCAGTTACTGTAGAAAGGACGAGGCTTTTCCCCGGGTATCTTTCCTTAATCGCCCTGATAAGAGGCAGAGCGGCCATCACCTCCCCAACAGAAACCGCATGAATCCAGATAGGTCTGCCATGGATAGATTTAATCTTTTCTCCTGATATTAGACCAAACCTCTCTTTCAGCCAGACAAATCCGTCCTTCCTGTTCTGTCCCTTAAGATAAAGATAAGGAAGGAAGATTATCAAAAGAAGAGAGAAGAGGAGATTATATATGAAAAAGACAATCCCCATATTTACAGGGGTTTATAACAGATTCAGCGAGAAAAGACAAGGTTATGAATCAAGCTTAAACATTCAGGAGTCATGAATGGTGAAATCTGAAAAAGGCTATATCCCCATCCCTGATAATGTAATCCTTCCCTTCCACTCTCAAAAGACCTCTGTTCTTAACCTCATGGGGAGAACCTGATACAATAAGGTCTTCGTATTTCATTATTTCTGCCTTTATGAAACCTTTTTCCATATCGGAATGTACTTTCCCCGCTGCCTCCGGGGCAGTAGTCCCCTCAGGTATGCTCCATGCCCTCACCTCTTCCCCGACAACCGTGAAAAAGGTGATAAGACCAAGGACCTCATAGCTTGCCCTGATTAAACGGTTTAAGCTCGTATCCTCTATTCCCAGATCTAACATAAAATCTCTCTGTTCTTCTTTTGGCAGGCCCGATATTTCAGATTCTGTCTTTCCGCTTATAAGAATAGCCTTTGTCCCCTCTTTTTCAGCAAATTTAAAGACCCCTTCGACCAACGGGCATGCTCTTTTAAGATCACTATCCTCCCCGTTAGCCACATAAAGGACAGGCTTTATGGTAAGCAGAAAGTAGCCCCTTACCCATTCCCTCTCTTCATCCGATAGCATTAATGACCTTGCGGCCTGGCCTTTGCTAAGATAGTCCTTGAGCCTTTTTATGAAATTTAACTCCTGCTGTGCCTTCTTATCCCCTGCCTTAGCTTCCCTCTCTGCCTTATCGGCTCTCTTCTCAACTGTTTCGAGATCCGCAAGGATTAACTCTGTATTCACCATCTCTATATCCCTTACAGGCTCTATCTCCCCCGGGATATGGGCAACATCAGACTCCCTGAAGCACCTCACAATATGGATGATAGCGTCGACCTCTCTTATATGACTTAAAAACCTGTTTCCCAGTCCCTCTCCATGACTCGCCCCTTTTACAAGTCCTGCAATATCTATAAATTCTATCGTTGCCGGGGTAAGTTTCTTCGGATGAAACATTTCTCCCAGCCTTTTCAATCTCTCGTCAGGGACTTCGACTATACCAAGGTTGGGATCTATTGTTGAGAATGGGTATTTCGCAACCATCACCCCGGAACTTGTGAGTGCATTGAAGATGGTGGATTTACCTACATTGGGAAGACCTACTATTCCGCAGGTTAAAGACAATTTATTTTAATCCCCCTTACCCCCCTTTATTAAGGGGGGGGAGGGGGGATTAGGATTTCTGGCATTATACTTATTCATAGCTTCAGCAACTCCGTCTTTTATTATAATGACTGATGCCTCAGCAGCCGTTTGTACTGCCTCTTTAGCAATAGGAGATTCGGATTTGCTGAACGGACTTAGGACATATTCCTCTGCTACTTCCCTGTCCCCGGATTTTCCTATCCCTATTCTTATCCTTGCAAAATTGTCAGTCCCGAGGGCATCTATGATAGACTTCACACCTTTATGGCCTGCTGAACCACCCCTCTGTCTCACCCTGATCCTGCCTATACCGAGATCCATGTCATCAGAGATTACCAGGAGATCAGAGGTCTCAAAATTACGGCTCTTAAAAATACCCTTTACTGCTCTGCCGCTCAAATTCATGAAGGTCTGTGGTTTTACGAGAATCACCTTCTCCCGTTCTATCATCCCCTCACCCCAGATAGCATCGAAACCCTTCCTGTTCACTTTTATCCCGTATGCGGAGGAAAGATTATCAATGACCATAAATCCGAGGTTATGCCTGGTCTTTGAATACTTACGTCCAGGATTACCAAGACCAACGATCACCTTCAATAACGACTCTCTAAAAGTATCAGACTATTTCTCAGTCTTCTTTTCAGCCTTTTCCTCGACCTTCTCTTCGACTGCTTCCTTAGGCTTCTTTACAAGCTCAGGCTCTTTCATTTCACCGGGTACGGTTGCAGCCGTAAGGATTTCCTCGAGTTTTCCTTCAGAGATAGGCGGAATAACAGACACGATAACCATCTCTCCATCAGCTAAAACCCTGAGACCTTCTTTGACTGAAATATCCCTCACATGTATTGAGTCCCCTACATCAAGGGCTGATGCATCTACCTCTACCCTCTCAGGGATTATGGTTGGAAGTCCTTCTATTTCCACATCTCTCGTAATATGCTGCAGGATTCCTCCTTTTTGTTTCACACCTACAGGTTCTTTCCCTACTACAACCACAGGGACGGTCATCCTTATCTTTTCCTTGAGTGATATTTCAAAGAAGTCTGCGTGGAGCATTTCTCCGTTTATAGGATCGAGCTGGTAGTCCCTTATAATCGCTATCTTTTCTGAGCCATCTCCTATCTGGAGGTTAATAAGGGCCTGTTCCCCGGCCTCTGATGAGAGTATCTTTACGATCTCCTTCCGATCAACCATAAGCGGTGTAGATTTACCACCCTTATATACGATGGCCGGGATTTTTCCTGTACTCCTGAGTTTCCTTGCAATCCCCTTCCCTGCCATCTCCCTCAATTCTGCCTTTAGATTTACCTTTTCCATTTATTTCCTCCCTTTTAATTGATTTCAAACAAACAGTGAACTCACCGAACTCTCCTCGTGTATCCTCTTAATCGCCTCCCCTAAAAGGGACGCAACGGAAAGGACCGTGAGCTTCTTGCATTCCTCCTTCTTATGGTCAAGTGATATTGTATTCGTTACAATTACCTCATCCAGTCCAGATTCATTAATCCTTTTTATCGCAGGGCCTGAAAGAACTGCATGTGTGCACGCTGCAAAGACCTTTGTGGCACCTTTATTCCTGAGGGCAGCGACAGCCTGGGTTATAGTCCCTGCTGTATCTATCATATCATCAAGGAGAAGCGCCTCTTTCCTCTTCACATCCCCGACGATATTCATCAGCTCTGCCACATTCGCCTCGACCCTTCTTTTATCAACAATAGCAATTGATGTATTGAGTCTCTTTGCAAATGCCCTTGCCCTTTCAACGCCTCCTGCATCAGGCGAAACCACCACGAGCCTTGCGGCCTCTTTATTCCTGAGGTAATCGAGAAGGACAGGTGTCGCATAAAGATGGTCAACAGGTATATCGAAAAAACCCTGGATCTGTGCTGCGTGGAGGTCTATGGTCAGCAACCTGTCAGCACCTGCAGCAGAAATCAGGTCTGCCACAAGTTTTGCTGTTATAGGTACCCTCGGCTGGACCTTTCTGTCCTGCCTTGCATAACCATAATAAGGGATCACAGCTGTAATTCTACTTGCTGATGCCCTTTTCAGGGCATCTATCATTATAAGAAGTTCCATAAGGTTGTGATTAACAGGGGCACTTGTAGGCTGGAGCACGAAGACATCCATGCCTCTCACATTCTCATTTATCTGAACCATTATCTCGCCGTCACTGAATGTTCCAACCATTGCATCACCGAGTGGCTGTTTGAGAAAATCGCATATTTCATCCGCCAGTTTCTTATTGGCATTGCCTGAAAATATTTTCATCCCGCTTGGCATACATCCCCCATTAACTACGGTTATCCGGTATGAGTCCGACGTTCAGCGAAATATTTTAAATCGCCGAACTCTGAACTCTAAGCTCCGAACTGACATGGCTCGGAGGCAGGGACTCGAACCCCGATTGAGAGCTCCAAAGGCTCCTGTCCTACCATTGGACGACCTCCGAAGATACAATTTCTAATTTCTAAATCCTGAACTTTGTTTAGTAGTTAGGACTTATTTCTTATAAATTATTTTAATTAATAGGGTGATTCCTTAAGGGTCTTCACAACGAAGGCCTTATAACCCTTAAACCCCTCCGAGGCCTTTTCAGCTGACCTCTTTTCTGAGAATATTCCGAAGACTGTAGGGCCGCTACCTGACATAAGGGATGCCTCTGCCCCTGAATTTATGAGCTCTTTCTTAATCCTCTCTATAACAGGATATTTACTGCCGGTCACCTTTTCAAGGTCGTTACTATAGCCACCAAACCTCTTATTAAGCCGTGGAAGTTTAATACTATCTTTTCTTTTTGTCAATATCTTAGTGTTCGGAGCCTTTTCCCCTGATCTGTCATAGCTGTTGTATACCCATGAGGTAGCCACAGGGAATGAAGGATTTACAAGCAGTATCCATTTATTTAGCGGTCTTACACGTGTAAGAATATCCCCTCTCCCCCTTGCCAGAGCTGAAGGTCCAAAAAGAAAGAATGGCACATCCGAACCGAGCCTGCAACCCAGATGCATAAGTTCTTCTCTATCAAGGCCGAGTCCCCATAGTCTATTCAGCCCAACAAGGGTTGCAGCACCGTCACTGCTCCCCCCTCCAAGGCCTGCTGACAGAGGAATATTCTTCCTGAGTTTTATCCTTACACCCTTTCCACCTGCCTTCTTCCGCAGTAACTCGCAGGCCTTATAGACAATATTCTCTCTCCCTTTAGAAATATCCTCTCCCTCAATAAGGAGTTCAATCCCCCTATCCTTCATCTCAAAGGAAATCTCATCGAATAACCCCACCATCTGCATCGTAGTCTCTATCTCATGGTAACCATCATCTCTCAGACCGTTTACCTTCAGGCCGAGGTTTATCTTTGCAGGGGCTTTTATTGATATCCTTTTTTTCGGCATAAATATGGCACCCTCCCCTCCATCCCCTCCCGTGAATGGAGGGGATAACGCCTCCCAACCCCCTCTTAAATTAAGAGGGGACAAAGGGGGAGTTAAATCCCCTCTCCCCTTGCAGCCATGGCTCGTAGAGAAGAGGGTTAGGGTGAGGGGAATTACTTTTCAGTTATTCCTCGGAACCTGGAGGATCTGGCCTGGATAGAGGACCTTCGGATCCCTTATCTGTGATCGGTTTGCATCATATAGAATATTCCATTTCGAAGAATCGCCATAGATCTCTTTGCGGGCCGCTATACTTTCAAGGGTATCGCCCTCCTTAACCTTGTATGAAGAAGGAGAAAGGGGGTCTTCCTTCCCTGTATCCCCTATGCCTTTTATCTTTTCACTGAGTTTTTCATTCTTTGGGTCAATCTTCAAGGCCTTCTCCCATTCCTCAAGGGCCTCACTTTTCATCCCCATCTTGATATAGGCATCTCCGAGGTGTTCAATGACCGTAGCATCATCCTTTGAGATCTCGGAAGCCCTCTTAAGTTCTTTTAAGGCATCATTATAAAGCCCTTTTTGATAGTAGGCCCAGCCGAGGCTATCGAGGTAATAACCGTTGTCCGGCTTTATCGCAAGAGCCCTTTTTATCAAATCTATCGCCTCATCAAGGTTTATTCCCTTCTCCGCATAGGAATATCCGAGATAATTAAGTGCCTCGGCATGATTCGGATTGATCTCTATCGCCCTTTTGAGTTCAGAAACCATATCATCAAACCGTGCCATCTTTTCATATGTGGCCCCGAGGTTAAAATGGAGGTCATCGTTCTTCTGATCTATCTCAATACCTTTAAGGAATGCCCCTTCTGCTTTCTTATAATCCTTGTTTTGCAGGTATGTAAGGCCGAGATAAAGAAAAAGCTCAGGTTTTGATTTTTCAAAACTTATAGCCTCTTCGAAGATCTTTATTGCATCATCAGTCCTCCCCTGTTTGCTGTATATATAACCGAGATGGATAAAACTGTTAACATTATCAGGTTCAAGTTCCATAATCTTCTTAAATTCTTCAGTTGCAGCCTCGATATTACCCGCCTCCTCAAGGATAATCCCGAGGTAATATTTTACTCTTGTATCTGCAGGTCTTGATTCGGATATCAACCTTAACTTCTGAACCGCCTTAACGTACTCCTTTTTCTCAGCAAAGATCAGGGCCATCCTGAACTGGACATCGAGGTTATCCGGATCAAGCATGATTATTCTCTCGAGAGCCTCTAAGGCGTTATCAAAGGACTTATGCTGGATATAAATCTGGGCAAGACGGGCCTGGACATCTCCGTTATGGGGATTT
>CAKKRL010000064.1 GCA_919902655.1 Thermodesulfovibrionia bacterium | reverse complement strand
TGATTACTTTGGAAAGACCATATCCTCATTTCAAAGGGCACAGAATTGAAGCAACAGGTAATTGTGAACATATAAAGCAACAATATGGAAACCGATGTGCTACTTAAAGAAGGTGTATGAAAACAATCTATAGTTCAAAAAAATCGCAAAAGATTCCAAAGGTAAAAGAGTCTTTACCTGATTATGTCTTTCAGAAAGAATATAATATAAATAATACTATTCAAACGGTATATTTTTTTGATAGTAGAGATATGAGCAATATCAAGGATGATTCAGTTAACCTGATGGTTACATCGCCACCATATTTTAATGCAAAGGAATATAGTAAAGATTATTCAGGTAAAGACCTTGGCAATATCAGTGACCTTGATTTATGGTTTGAGGAGATAGACAAGGTATGGAGAGAGGTATTTCGGGTAATTCAGCCTGGCAGAAAGATTTTTATAAATATAATGAACCTTCCAATAAAGGTGGGTATAAGTTTTAAAATGCTCAACCTTGCTGGTAAAACTATTGATAATTGTGAAAAGATAGGGTTTATCTTTAAAAGAGATATTATTTGGCATAAAACCAATGGCGTTAGGGCACATTTTGGGACATATCCATATCCAGGGGGAATCCTTATAAATAACATGCATGAATTTATACTGGAATTTGAAAAACCAAATCCGAAGGGCATTGATAAATATAAACATCTGTCGAAAGAGATAAAAGAAAAGTCTAAACTTACAAAAGATTTCTGGTTATCTCTTAAAAATACGGATGTTTGGTTGATGAAACCTGAAAAAAGTGGTAATGGGAGAAATCATAAGGCGCCGTATGCATTGGAACTGCCTTACAGGTTGATTAAGGCATATAGTTATCTGACTGAAACCATACTTGATCCATTTCTTGGTTCAGGAACAACCCTCAGGGCTGCTGCTGTATTAGGAAGGAATGGTATTGGTTATGAAATAAATAGAGGCTTTGAAAAGATTATTGATGAAAATTTGGGTCAAATCCAGCCTGAGTTGGGACTTGTATGAAACTTGATGCAAAGACAGTATATGCACAATCAAGTGATATAAAATCAAGGGCATACCTTGAATATAGAAGGGATATGAAGAGGAAAGCCATTGCAGAATTAGAAGTGAGGGGATGGCTTGAGTCTTTATTGAGAAAGACCTATAACAAAAAAAGTATAACTATTGAAAAATATGGCGGTGATAGATTTTTGTGGTTTTTGAGAGGAGGTGGTGTAACACAAGAACCTGACTATGTTGTAAGAGGACTTGATTCTGAAGATATATTTTTTGAACTCCAATATGCAAATGAGGAGATGGGTTACTATGACTTTAAAAGGTCAAAGGTTGGAACTAAAAAGAGAAACGAAAAAAAGCGAATACCAAAACAAAACCTGAAATTTTTATACCTCATAAAATCAACACCGAAATATGCAATATTATCACCTGAGTGGATAATAGAAAATGGTGTAGAAAAAGTAGCTGCAGCATGGGGGAGCAGAGAAGTATATGCAATTAGCAATGATAGTCTGAAAACCCAATTAAAGAGTGACAAGGCATTAGAAGAAATTTGGTCTACTATCAATATCAAAAATCATATCCTGGATTTTCAACATCAGAAGATTGAAAATATAAAAGAAGGGTTTTCCCATCTTTTACAAAAGGTTGTTGATGAAGAAAAAATAGTTCAATTCCTGCCAAGGTCATTGGACAGTTTTTTTAAGGTGTGCTTTATTTTGGATAACATCAACAAAACCCCTCTAAACATCAATATGTGGATTGTCTATGCCCTCCATTTTTTCAATGATAAAGTCACCTCTGAAGAGCTTTATCAAATACTTTACAGTGTAGATTTTCTATATTCGAAAGCCCTTCTCACTGAGACAGAATTAGGTTCACTTGTTAGTTTTATAAATTCAGTAAAACGGAAGTTGAAGGATTTTAAGAGAGATGATGTGGCGTATAGAACAAGTAAAAATTTATCTCCGATTGAGGATACAAGGAATATCATATTTTCCATAAATCTCCTTGAGGACTTAACACAGGATATACTTTTTTATTACGGTGATGAATATAAAGATATTGAATTGAAGCCATTAGAAAAGATATTTGAAAATGTGGATGGAATAGAGCAGGTTTACGAATTTATAATAATTTAGGCGGCAAATGCAAGGTATTAAGGAATACATTGAAATAGCTAAAAGAAGAATTAAATCCTTTTCCGAAGGATCCTGTGGAGAAGTAGGTTCTTCCAGATATAATGTCATAAGCGAAGAAAAACAATTAAGAATACTGGAGAAGAAAGCAACCTATAAAAAATCCAGTAAAGTAAAGGTGGTTTAAGAAACTTTTTGACAACCTATGATTTTTTACGGAGGTTTTTAATTGATCTCAACGAGTGAATTCAGAAACGGTTCAAAGATAGAACTCGAAGGGAATCCCTATGTGATCGTCGAGTTTCTGCATGTAAAGCCAGGAAAGGGCGGCGCCTTTGTAAGGACCAAACTTAAAAGCCTAAAAACAGGCAGTATAATAGAACGCACTTTCAGGGCCGGGGAAAAGCTTGATGTGCCTGATTTAGAAGAAAAAGAGGTACAGTATCTATATTCTACAGGTGAGGACTACTTCTTTATGGACACCAAGATATATGATCAGTCATCTCTTAATGCGAATCAGCTCGGGGATAGCAAAAATTTCCTTAAAGAAAATATGGTTATAAAGGTCCTCTATCATAGAGGAAACCCTATAGGGATAGAGCTTCCAATATTCGTTGCGTTAATGGTAGCAAAGACCGAACCCGGCATCAGGGGAGACACGGCATCCGGAGGCAGCAAGCCTGCGACATTAGAGACAGGGGCAACCATAAAGGTGCCATTGCATATAAATGAAGGCGATGTTATAAAGGTAGATACAAGAACCTCGGAGTATATCGAAAGGGTTAAGTAAATAAATTCTCGGAGGGGACAATGAACCTGAAAGAATTAAAAGACCTGATAGCACTTCTCCAGGGAACAGATATAAGCGAACTGGAGATAGAGAGGGCAGGTAACAGAATAAAGATCAAACGGGGAAAGGGTCTTACCCATACCGAAATAGAGATAGAAAAAGAGGTCGCTGAGATTCCCAAAAAAGAGGCGATAAAGAGGATTGAGGAGATACCTGAAAAGGAAAGGCTTGTAACGGTTACATCACCGATAGTAGGTACATTCTACAGGTCTCCATCTCCGGATGCTAAACCTTTTGTGGAAGAAGGGGACAGGGTTAAAAAGGGTCAGGTTCTCTGTGTTATAGAGGCGATGAAACTGATGAATGAGATAGACTCAGAAGTTGATGGGAAGGTTGCGAAGGTAATCGCTGAAAACGGACATCCGGTTGAATATGGAGAACCGCTGTTCTTAATAGAGCCTGATTAACACACCCCTTGATCCCCTCTTATATAGAGGGGAAATTAGAAAGTCCCCTCTAAAAAGAGGGGCTGGGGGTGTGTAAGGAATTATGTTCAAAAAAATCTTAATAGCCAACCGCGGTGAAATAGCCCTGAGGATCATCAGGGCATGCAAGGAGATGGGGATAAAGACCGTTGCGATACACTCTGATATTGACGAAAATTCCCTCCATGTGAGATTTGCTGATGAGTCCATCTGTGTTGGCCCTGCAGAAAGCAGCAGCAGTTATATGAACATCCCGGCCATCCTGAGTGCGGCAGAGATCACCGACTCCGAGGCCATCCATCCCGGTTATGGCTTTCTATCTGAGAATGCAAACTTCGCAGAGGTCTGTACAACATCCGGTATTACCTTCATCGGGCCTACCCCTGAAAATATAAGACTTGCCGGGGACAAGGCAAAGGCGAAACAGACAATGTTAAAGGCAGGCATACCCATTCTTCCGGGAAGTGATGGTGCTGTTACCTCTGAAAACCAGGCAATTAAAATAGCCAGAAAAATCAGATATCCTGTCATAATAAAGGCATCCGCAGGTGGAGGCGGAAGGGGATTAAGGGTTGTTACAGACGAGGCGGAATTCTCCAATGCCTTTATTACGGCACAGAGGGAGGCTATCGCTACCTTTGGTGATGGTGAGCTTTATATTGAGAAATACATCCCTGAACCCAAACATGTTGAGGTGCAGATACTTGCAGACAGCAGGGGATATGTTATCTATCTCGGAGAAAGAGACTGTACAATACAGAGGAGGCACCAGAAGCTTATAGAAGAATCTCCTTCTCCTGCTGTTGATGATAAATTAAGGAGAAAGCTGGGTGAAATGGCAGTAAAGGTAGCACGTGCTATCAGGTACAGGAATACAGGCACGGTGGAATTCATCCTCGACAGGAATGGTGATTTCTACTTTATGGAGATGAATACGCGAATACAGGTAGAGCATCCGGTAACAGAGATGGTTACAGGGATAGACCTCGTAAAGGAACAGCTAAAGATAGCATCAGGCCTTCCACTTTCATACAGGCAATCGGACATCAGGATTCATGGTCACAGCATCGAATGCAGGATCAATGCAGAAGACCCGGAAAACTTCATGCCATCTCCCGGCACAATAACATCATACAATGCGCCCGGAGGCCCTGGTGTAAGGGTGGACACCGCCGTATACCAGAACTATACAGTTTCACCCCATTATGACTCAATGATAGCAAAACTGATAACCCACGGTAATAACAGGGATGAAGCCCTGAACAGGATGCTGAGGGCACTCGATGAGTACATAATAGAAGGAATAAAAACGACAATCCCTTTCCACAAGAAGATTCTCCTTTATCCTGACTTCAGAAGAGGAGACTTTTCTACAAACTTTTTAGAAAGGTTTAATATCAAGGAATGAAACCTCCTATATCAGGTCTTTACCCCATTAGAAATCCTATTTTTTCTAACGGGGTTTACCTGATTACCGACAGGAAGGTCTTCGGAATAGACCATGAAGAGATAACCGACCTGGCCATAAAAGGCGGAGCAGGGATCATCCAGCTCAGGGAAAAGGAGATGCCAAAAGATGAAATTCTAAAGGTTGCTCTAAGACTGAGAGAAATAACAAAGAGATATGGTGCTCTACTTATCATCAATGACTATGTGGACACAGCAAAAGACTCCAATGCAGACGGAGTCCATCTCGGGCAGAAAGATCTCCCCATAGAAGATGCAAGGAAGATGCTCGGTCCTGACAGGATAATCGGTATTTCAACACATAGCCTGAATGAGGCAGTTGATGCCCAATCCCGTGGTGCTGATTATATAGGACTGGGACCAATATTCCCCACAGAAACAAAAGAGACAGACCCCCCCATAGGTACAAAAATCATAAGAAAGGTAAAAGAGAATGTCAATATACCTATCGTCGCAATTGGAGGCATAACCCTTAACAATATCGATGAGGTCATAGAAGCCGGTGCTGATGCAGTTGCAGTAATCTCTGCTATAGCAGGTAGCGGAGATATAACCAAGATGGTCAGAAGATTTATTGAAGAAATAGTAGGGGCACGGCACGCCGTGCCCCTACCTTATACGAGACAGGGATAACAACATTTAGGAGGTATCTCCATATGAAACGGACTATATTATTAATTCTTTTCTCGCTGTTCACTATTCACTATTTACTATTCACTGATATAGGCTGTGCAAAAAAGGAAGATGTGATCAAGATTGGCACTGCAGGGCCGTTTACAGGCGATCAGGCACGGATAGGCAATGACATGAAAAACGGTGTTGAGCTTGCTGTTTCTGAATGGAATGCAAAGGGTGGTGTTCTCGGTAAGAAGATAGTTCTGCTATCAGAGGATGACAGACACGACCCAAAGGAGGCTGTGGCAGTTGCAAATAAACTTGTCAGCTTAGACGTAGTTGGTGTAATTGGCCATTTAAACAGTAGTTGCACAAAGCCAGCGTCGCGCATTTACAATGAGAAATCTGTACCAATGATAACTCCTGCATCAACCAACCCGGAGATTACAAAACAGGGTTACAATAATGTATTCCGCACCTGCGGCAGGGACGACCAGCAGGGAACAGAACTATCAAAGTTTGTTGTAGATGTCTTAAAGAAGAAAAAGATAGCTATTCTCAATGACAAGACAACTTATGGCCAGGGCCTTGCAGAGGAATTTAAAAAGTCTGCTAACAATAAGATAGAGGTTGTAGTATCCGAAGGTGTAACACAGGGGGATCAGGATTTTAAGCCTGTTTTGACAAAGATCAAGTCTGCAAATCCAGAGGTAATCTTCTTTGGCGGCATGCACACAGAGGGCGGACTTATTATCAAGCAGGCAAAAGAGCTTGGCATTAAGGCGCCTGTAATCGGCGGCGACGGGCTTTACGGCTCAACCTTTCTTGAGGTTGCAGGACCTGCTGCAGAGGGCGCATACATGGCATTCTTTACGCCAACAGCAGAAACAGAGGTTGGAAGAAATTTTGTCAAGTCATATACTGCAAAATATGGAGAGATCGAGACATACGCACCCTATGCGTATGATGCAACGAATATATTGCTTAAGGCAATAGCAGAATCAAAGACAACTGACGGCAAGAAACTTATTGATGCCATCCGCAAGATGAAATATGAAGGGGCAGTTGGAACCATTGAATATGATGAGAACGGCGATATCAAAAAGGCAGGGTATACAATCTATACAGTAAAGGATAAGAAATTTATTACCTATGACAAGGTTAAATAGTTTTTATGCTCCTTCAACAGATAATAAACGGCCTTACCCTCGGAGCTGTCTACGCCCTTATAGCTCTTGGATATACCATGGTCTATGGGATACTCCAGCTCATAAACTTCGCCCATGGAGAGGTATATATGCTGGGGGCATATCTGGGAATTATAATCCTCGGTTTTCTCACATCCATTGGGCTTACGGCTATATCCCTTCCCCTCTCTATTTCTATAACTTTAGTCCTTTCGATGCTCTTCTGCGCAGCCTACGGTATGACCATAGAGAGGATCGCCTACAAACCACTGAGAAATGCCCCAAGACTTTCTCCATTGATAAGCGCAATCGGGGTATCTATCTTTCTCCAGAACTTTGTGATGCTAAGTCAGGGTGCTACTGATAAGGTTTTCCCGCCTATACTTAAGGCCGAAGGTCTATCAATCCTTAATGCCAGAATTACATTTCTCCAGATATTTATCATAATAGCCTCCATCCTGATGATGGCAGGACTTCACCTCTTCATCATGAAGACAAGACTCGGCAAGGCAATGAGGGCTACTGCCCAGGACAGAAAGATGGCTGTTCTCCTTGGTATTGATATCGATCGGGTTATATCAATAACCTTTATAATAGGTTCCGGGCTGGCTGCAGCAGCAGGCGTTATGGTAGCAATGTACTATGGTCTTGTGAATTATTTCATAGGGTATGTGGCAGGGATAAAGGCATTCACTGCGGCAGTGATCGGAGGTATAGGGAGCATCCCCGGGGCCATGCTCGGAGGGATTCTTCTTGGCCTTCTTGAGGCGTTTGGCGCTGGTTACATATCAAGTGAATATAAAGATGTCTTTGCCTTCGGCCTCCTCATAATAATCCTTATCCTGAGACCTGAAGGACTTCTCGGAAAGCAGTTCGGAGAAAGGTCGAAGTAATGAAGAAGTTCCTCAGAATATTCCTTCTATCCTTATGGTTCGGCGCTATTACCTTCCCTTTTACAGGGATCAGGGACGCTATCCTCCTCTCAATATCTATCACAGTTCTCCTTATTTTATGGATTCCTATAAATAAGGGATTTATAAGAAAAGAGAGGATTGATCTTGCCTTCAAAAAGATCAATGAATGGTTTAGATTAAAGACACAGAAGAGAATCCTAACATTATTCTTCATCCTATTCCTTTTAGTCCTGCCCCTCTTTATGAACAATTATTTTATCGATGTCACAACCCTGACAGGCATATATATAATCCTTGCACTGGGACTTAATGTTGTGGTAGGACTTGCAGGTTTATTAAATCTCGGTTTTGTTGCCTTCTATGCCTTAGGTGCATATTCATATGCGATTCTTTCCACCCAGGCAGGTATATCATTCTGGGGTTCACTTCCTATCGGAATCTTACTCGTTGCTATCTCAGGAGTCTTATTGGGATTTCCTGCCCTCAGGCTGAGGGGTGACTACCTTGCTATAGTGACCCTCGGTTTCGGTGAGATGGTCCGTCTTGTTCTGAATAACTGGGACAGCGTCACAAAAGGGCCAAACGGTATTCTTAATATCGCTCCTCCGGAAGTCGGTTCCTTCGCCTTCAGAGAGCCTATACACTATTACTATCTTATCCTTTTCTTTGTGATCTTAACAACCTTAGCTATCAAACGGATAAACAATTCAAAGGTAGGGAGGGCATGGGTAGCAATAAGGGAGGATGAGGTGGCAGCAGAGGCCATGGGGATAGATACAATTAGGATGAAACTCTTTGCATTTTCTTTTGGTGCAATGTGGGCAGGATTAGGCGGTGTCTTTTTCGCAGCAAAGATGAGATTCGTATCGCCTGAAAGCTTCACATTCTTTGAATCCGTCATAATCCTCTGTATGGTTATCCTCGGAGGCATGGGTAGCATAGCAGGTGTAATTCTTGGCGCTATGATACTTGTAATTCTGCCTGAGGCCCTCAGAGGTTTTGAAAACTACAGGATGCTCGCCCTTGGAGCAGGATTGATTTTAATAATGGTCTTCAAACCTGAAGGCATCCTCGGAGGGCCGAGGAGGAGAGCAGAATTAAGACCCGACGATGAGAAGACGCTTATGCAGGAGATGGAGACTATAAAGAGATAAATTGCGGATTTTAGATTGCGGATTGTCGATTGAAAAATTAAAATCCAAAATCCAAAATCGCCAATCAGAAATTGGTGTATAGATGTCCTTCTTAGAAATAAAGGGTCTATCAAAGGTATTCGGTGGCCTGAGGGCTCTCGAAGATGTTAATCTCAGAGTGGAAGAAGGTTCCATTCTGAGTATAATAGGCCCTAACGGAGCAGGTAAGACAACCCTTTTTAATTGTATAAGCGGAATATATACTCCTGAAAAAGGGGAAGTAAAGTTCCGGGGTGAGGACCTTACAGGCTTAAGACCCAACAAGATTGCTAAAAAGAGAATTGCAAGGACATTCCAGAATATCAGGCTTTTCGCTGAGATGACTGCCATCGAGAATGTGATGATAGGTAGCCACAGCCTTTCAAAGACAGGAATCCTTGATGCCTTATTAAGGAGTAGTTCCTTTTTTGAGGATGAACGGTCTCTTTTCAATAAGAGTATCGGGATACTAAGGTCTATAGGGATTTCACATCATGCCCTCACCTGGGCAAGAAACCTTCCCTACGGAGACCAGAGAAGGCTGGAGCTTGCAAGGGCACTTGCCCTCGAACCAAAATTAATTCTCCTCGATGAGCCAACTGCAGGGATGAATCCCTATGAGACAAAGGATATGATGGATCTTATTCTGAAGATAAGGGAGAAAGGAATTACAATAGTTCTTATAGAGCATGATATGAAGGTTGTGATGGAAATATCTGACTGGATTATTGTCCTCGACCATGGCGTTAAGATCGCCGAAGGCCTTCCCTCGGAGATTCAAAAAGACCCGAAAGTTATCGAGGCCTATCTTGGAAAGGAGATACATTATTAATGCTTAAATTAGAAAACATCTATACCTCCTACGGTCCTATAGAAGCCCTTAAGGGAATAAATATAGAGGTTAAAGAAAAGGAGATCGTCTGTCTCATCGGAGGAAACGGTGCAGGGAAAAGCACTACCCTTATGACCATATCAGGGATAAACAGGCCAACGAAGGGACGGATAATCTTTAACGGAGAAGAAATCCATAATATACCTCCTCACAGGATCGTTGAAAAAGGGATAAGTCAGGTACCTGAAGGAAGAAGGATACTCCCAAGGCTCACGGTCAAGGAGAACCTCGAGATGGGGGCATTCACAAGGCCGAAGAATGATATCCAAGAAATCCTTCCATGGATATTTGAGACATTTCCTGTGTTGAAAGAGAGAGAAAAACAATCAGGAGGGACACTTAGCGGTGGAGAACAGCAGATGCTGGCAATAGCGAGGGCACTCATGGCAAGACCTAAACTTCTTCTCCTTGACGAGCCTTCATTGGGGCTTGCACCGATCGTGGCAGGAAAGATATTCAAGATAATAAAGGAGATAAATGAAAAAGGTGTGACTGTCCTTCTTGTTGAGCAGAACGCAAAGGCAGCGCTGAAACTCGCCCACAGGGGATATGTTATGGAAACAGGCAGGATAGTAATGAAAGAAAATGCAGAAGCCCTTCTTAATGACCCTGGTGTAAGGAAGGCCTATTTAGGGGAATGAACTTTCTATATTACAAGGGAGCTCTCAAAAGACGAACATCGTCAATCCAGGCAGTGCCTTTCCCTTCGATAACCAGATTGAGTTTTACATTGTCTGGATTTTCTCCTTTCTTAAGGAAGAAAGGTGTCTCTACCGTTGTCCAATTCATTGTTCCTGTCAACTGGTTCTGAAGACCCCGGGAAAAGAACTCACCTTTACTGGAAATATGAACCCACATTTCCAGGAATACTTTACCCTCTATCCCCTCGGTCTTGACCTTAGCCTGATAAATCAAACGGGCATTTTCAATATCTATATCGCCTGTCTCGAATAATCTTACTACCGTAGGTTCTGCTGTTTTAATTTTGATAGAGCCAAGGCCATCTCCCGAATCTGCACTATCAAGCTCTGCAATAGACTGCAATATAATCCTGTCTATGGAAAACTTCCTAATTTCGACTACTTCCTCTGACGGCTTAGAACATCCAATAAAGCAAAACATCGCAATACATACATATAAAACCAAGTTTTTAATAGTCATCCTTTTTCTCCTTTTATTTACTAAATTAAATCATATCCCTTAAACACCGTCAAGAAAATAATATCCCCTTTAATCTGTTTCCTTAAGCATCTCTCTCAGATCCATTGCATTTATTATCGCCTTATTTCCGTGGCAGTTATTGAACATCGCATAGATTATCTTTGCAAGACCTTCGAGCCTCTTCATCTTCCCTGCCCATTCCTTCAGTTCCTCTTTACTGTAAAGATAATTATATCTCTCAACAGTCGGTATCCCCCTTTTGAACCAGTTCTCTCTATTCCTTCCATGGAATCTTATATAGGCTATATCGGATGTTACCTCTGCTATCGGAGGAGGGGATGTTGGAAATTGAGGTTCATCAACTGATATATAAATAAGATTATTATCTTTAAGGAATTTCATGGTCTGGTCCTTTGTCCTTCCCACAAGCCAGCTTATATGCCTGAACTCAATGGCAAGTTTCTCATCGGGGAGATATTCCTTGCATTTAAGGATATAATCGTAGTTCTTTTTCTTCGGAAGAAACCATGGCGGAAATTGAAAGACAATGACCCCGAGATTCCCTGAATCCTTAATGGGCCTGAGTGCACTCCCGAACATCCTGAAGCATAATTTCAATGCCTCTTCATCATTAATCCTTACCCATCTTTCCCTGAAAGAATCTTTTGGCAAGATATCCCTTACAGGAAGCGGTATCCCCTTCGTATCTACAGGGTGCCCTGTGAGTGCTGAGTATGCCTTTATATGGAAGGTAAATCCTTCAGGTGTCCTCTCTCCTGCCCAGAGCCCGGCTACTTTTTCAGAAGGAATGGAATAATATGTGGAATCCACCTCGACCGTATCAAAATGCCCTGCATAGTACTTAAGCCTCTCCTCAGGGGAATTTACACCTTCAGGGTAGAATCCACTTTTGAGGAGTGTCGGGTCTGTCCATGAGCATGTGCCGAAACGGATGGTCATTTATCATAATTATACCCCCTTGACAAAACGATTCAAATAGTATACATTTGTTAATCATATGGAGGAATTGACCGAAAGGCAGAAGGAGATACTCCATTTCCTCAAGGCCTATGTAAGAGACCATGGCTACCCGCCCACAATGAGGGAGATAGGTGAGCATTTTGGTTTTACATGGCCTGGTGCAAGGGGGCATCTGAGGGCACTCGAGAAAAAGGGTTTCATAAAGATAAACCCGCTCAAGGCAAGAGGGCTTGAGGTTACAGGGCTTAGAAGGACAGAAGGGTTTGAGATTCCTGTCGCAGGGAAGGTCAGAGCAGGAAGGCCTATCCTTGCAATTGAAGAGATAGAGGAACACATCCTCGTAGATAAAACTCTGTTCAAAGTCCACGATGCCTTTGGCCTGAGGATAACAGGTGACAGCATGATAGAGGCAGGGATATTTGATAGTGATTATGTGGTTGTAAAACCCCAGAAGATAGTCTCGAGCGGAGATATTGCGGTTGTTCTCATCGGTGACGAAGTTACGGTGAAGAAGGTATCTATCGGCAAGGCAATGATCACGCTTATCCCTGCAAACAAAGACCTTAGACCTGTAAGATATAAGCCTGACGAGATAAGCATAATAGGCAAGGTGATCGGTGTGATAAGGAGGCTCTGATGTATATAGGAGAGATAATAAGCGTCCTTGCCTCCTTCGGGCTACCTTATAAGATAAGACCTGTCAGGTTCAGATGGTCTGGAAGGCTCCTTCCGGTGAATGATATCACCTATTCCTGGAAGACAAGGGACGGAGAAAGCATCATATATCATTTCTCCGTCTCTGACGGAAAAACCCTTTATGAACTCAGTTTCAATACCAGATCCCTTTTATGGAGACTTGAAAATCTTGCTGATGACTCATAGAGAGACATAAATTCCTTGACGGAGGGGGAAGGGTCTGATAGGATTTTATACATCTAAGTCGGCAGTATACACGCAATGCGTTTATGAACGAGTTAGATGAAATTGCTGCCCTAAGAAAAGGCAAAACATAAATGTATAAAACAATCGATGTTTTTAGTAAAATAGAGCAAATGTTTTGTGCTGAACAGGCAGCAGAATATCAACAAGGCAAGCTTGTGCCTTTTTATCACAACCCTGATAAAAAGATAAAACTTTTCCATGGCGACTCTCTGTCTATTCTAAAAAAGGCTCCTGATAGTTGCATTGATATGATTTTTGCAGACCCACCTTACTTTGGCAACCAATCAGGATTGGTTATAAAACGTAATGATGGACATGCAGATACATTTGATACTCAAAAAGCAACATGGGCTTATTCTAAATCCATCAATTATCAATTTGAATTTCATTATACGTGGCTCAAAGAAGCGCAGCGTATACTTAAAAAAGGTTCTACTATTTGGGTTACGGGGACTTACCATAGTATTGGCATTATAAATGTTGTACTGCAAGACTTAGGGTTCAAGATACTTAATGATATTATCCTTCACAAGAGGAACGCTCCGCCAAACTTCAAAGGTTCTTGCTTTAGAGCTGTTACAGAGACTATGCTATGGGCAAAGAAAGATCCATTAGGGAAAACGAAATTTAACTATAAAGCAATGAAGGAACTGAATGGCGGAGTCCAGATGAAAAATATTTGGGAATACTGGGCTGAGAAAAATCTTTTTCGTCATCCTGCTACAAAACAACCTATTGTTTTGGAAACTGCAATTTTAGCA
>CAKKRL010000063.1 GCA_919902655.1 Thermodesulfovibrionia bacterium | reverse complement strand
TTGAGATTATCGCCTTAACAGTCCTGTGATGTGTTATGCCGAGATTTACCAAATGGTCTACCTCGCCACTTATAGCTTTAATAACAGGTGCTACAAAGAGATCAAAACATACAGTCACCGCAGCAGGGTTACCGGGAAGACCAAAGACAGGTTTATTATTTACAACCCCGATTATCATCGGTTTCCCCGGCTTGAGTGAAACACCATGCACAAGAACCCCGGGCTTTCCGAGGTCGTTTATTACCCTTTCAGTCATATCCCTTGTTCCAACAGAACTACCACCGCTTATAATCACAATATCTGTTTCATCCAGTGACTCGCGGACTATCGAGTAGATCTTTTCATATTGGTCAGGGAATATCCCCTTTCTTATGGGAATGCCTCCCTTAAGTCTCACCAGTCCTGAGAGATTATATGTATTTACATCCCTGACCTGCCCTAACAATGGTACCTTATCTGCCTCTACTATCTCATCACCTGTAGAGATTATGGCTACTTTGGGTTTTTGGTATGCCTGTATCTCTGTAATCCCGAGTCCTGTTAATGCACCCATATCCTGGGGTCTTATCCTGTGGCCTCTTAAAAGTACTTTTTCTCCCTTTTCTACATCCTCACCGATCTGGATCACATTTTCTCCCGGAGCTACAGCCTTTGCTACTTCAATAAGTTTTTCATCTATCACATTTGAATGTTCAAACATAACGACAGCATCTGAATCAGGAGGAAGCATTCCGCCTGTTGCTATCTTCACGGTCTCACCTTTGTTCAGTCTGACCTTTGATTCCTCGCCCATCAAAACCTCTCCTTTAAGATTCAGATAGGCGGGCAGTGCCTCTGTAGCACCGAAGGTGTCCTCTGCCCTCACAGCATACCCATCAACAGTTGAACGCGGAAATTCAGGGAGATTAATATCAGAGATTATATCCTCTGCTAATATTCTCGCAAGGGCATCAATAACAGGAACATCTTCAGACCCTAAAGAAAAGGGCTTAAAATGGCCGAATAAGATATTTAATGCCTCCTTAGCATTAACAACCTCTCCCCTTCCAAGCATATCCTTCATTGGGCTAAATTATCATTTCTCTCATTCAGTAGTCAAGGATTCCTCTCTGTGTTAAA
>CAKKRL010000062.1 GCA_919902655.1 Thermodesulfovibrionia bacterium | reverse complement strand
TCAGACCTTCTTTATCTATTCCGCATTTTCCATGGTTGTCTTTAGCAAACCCGCATGGTCCCAGTGAGCAGAGAGAGCAGTTTCTGAAAGGTTTTGTGTATTCGGGTGTGTATATTTTTAAAAGTATATCGAGATCCCAGCCTCTCAAATCAGCTATATCAGGGGATGGATTGGGGCCATTTTTATTAAACATAATTTATTGTAAAATTAGCATTTTAAATTTAGTATTTAAAATGTAACTATTTGCAATGCTAAATGTTAATTTTAAAATGCAATATTTATTCCTTTAATAATTATCTCTGTTCTTCAGCCAAATACGACTCCAATAGGGAAAGCGTATCTTCGGCTGTCTCTCTTTCAACCTTTGCTATAGCAAATCCTGCATGGACAAGGACATAGTCACCAATAGAAAGATTTTCAATAAGCATGATATTTATCTCCCTTTGTGCACCACCGGCATCAACAATTGCCTTATTTCTATCCATGTTTATAACCTTACAGGGGATCGCTACGCACATCTTACCCTCCAGCCACCGATCGCAGCCTGACCTAAAGATATGCTACCGTCATTCGGAGGAAGTAACCTGTGAGTGAATACATTTAAATCCGCATCAGAAAGTTTATTGATTATCATCTCTGTAAATATCTTATTCTGGAAGACACCTCCGCTCAGGCAGATATTTTTAATATTAGAGGATTGTGAGATTTTCTGGACAGCCTCTGTAATGGCCGATGCAATTGTATTATGAAAGAGGGAGGCAAGAGTCCTTTTATCTTTACCTTTTCTAATATCTTCCAATAGTTCGTTAAATGTATTTTTGAAGTCTATAACAATCATCCGCTCACCCCCCCCATTAATTCCCCCCTTAGTAAGGGGGGATGTTAAGGGGGGTCTGGATTCCCGATTAAGAACTTCGGGAATGACAGAATTTTTATGCCCCGGATTATTTTCATCTTCCAGAACTATATCATAAGAATATTCCCCCGTCTCCAGAGGATAATTAAATGCAAGTGCCTCCAGCCCTATTGCTGCCTCTGCCTCAAATGTCGCCTTGTCAAATCCAGCGATTATCGAGCCTGCTGCATCAAAGAGTCTGCCACAGCTCGATGTGAAAGGGGAATTGATATTTTTTCTGATCATCTCAATGATTTTTTCTGCACCGAGGTTTCCCCATCTCTCGATTATATGGTCCATGTTATTCTCTGACGAATATAAAAGTGCACTCAAAGCCATTCTCCATGGCTCTTTTATAGCCATCTCACCTCCGGGAATGGGTATATATCTCAGATGGGCTACTCTCTTAAGGTTATCGAGATTTCCTGTAAATATTTCTCCTCCCCATATGTTTCCATCAGTGCCGTATCCTGTTCCGTCAAGTGCAATACCGATTACATCACCTTCAATACTGTTTTCTGCAATACAGGCTGCTATGTGTGCCTCATGGTGCTGAACAGGAAATCCCTTCATATCCTTCTCCTTAGCCCATCTTGTGATGATATAGTCAGGGTGCATGTCATAGAAGATGAATCCTGGCTCTATGTTAAAGACGGCCTTGAGATTGGATAAGGTTTCCTCAAAGAACCTGAGGGTCTCATAATTGTCCATGTCACCGAGGTGCTGGCTTACTATAGCTGAATTATCCTTTGCTATTGTGAATGTACTTTTTAGCTCTGCACCGCAGGCAAGGAGCGGTGGCACATTAAAGGGAAGACTTATGGGGTTTGGGACATATCCTCTTGCACGTCTGATAAAAGTAATCCCCTCCTGCCCCCCTTTAACAAAGAGGGGTGAGGGGGGATTCATTATCACCGAGTCATCCAACCGCATGAAGATGTCTCTGTTGTGGAGAAGAAAGGCATCACAGATATCTTTAAGTTTCTCAAGGGCCTCTTCATTGTACTTGATGATCGGTTCTTCTGAGATATTCCCGCTTGTCATCACAAGGGCATTGAAGTTTGGGGTCTTCCCATCAGGATAAAAAGACAGGAGGTCGTGAAGGGGAGTATAAGGCAACATTATCCCATAGTAAGGATTGTTCGGAGATATCGAATCTGCAAGGGCACTGTTATTTCTTTTCTTCATTAATACGACAGGTGACTCATGTGATAGAAGGAGGGACATTGAGACATTATCGACCTCTGCAAAATATTCAGCAGTTCTTATATCGGGGCACATGATAGCAAAGGGTTTATTGCCTCTTTTCTTCCTCTCCCTCAACCTTTTTACAGCCTCTTCGTTTTCTGCATCGCAGGCTATAAGAAATCCACCGATGCCTTTTATAGCGACGATAAAACCCAGCTTCAATATCTCTAATACTGCCTTAATAGAATCTTCATTTTGTTTCAGAAGGGATTTATCAAATCCCCCCTCACCCCCCTTTACTAAAGGGGGGCAGGGGGGGATTATAGTAAAGGGGGGTGAGGGGGGATTATTTCTATAAATTATTAATTTTTCATTATTTATTTTTAATTCGAGTTGCGGTCCGCACTTCGGGCATGCATTTGGCTGTGCATGGAAGCGCCTGTCAGAAGGGTTATTATATTCGGACTCGCAGTCAGGGCACATCCTGAAAGAGGACATGGTTGTATTCTTTCTGTCATAGGGTATGGTCCTGGTTATGCTGTATCTTGGACCGCAGTTCGTGCAGTTTGTAAATGGATAGTGATAATGTCTGTCATTTTTATCATAAAGTTCTTTTCTGCAGTTCACACACACGGAAACATCAGGGGGGATAAAGGTCAGGTGATGTTTATCTTCTACACTCTTCTTGATCTCGAATGCAGAATAGTTTGCAGGGGGAAGGACTGTGACATCGATCGAGGTTATATGGGAAAGAGGAGGGGGGGATGTCTCGATTTTATTTATAAAAAGTGAGGTGTTTTCCCCTTCTGCCTCTATTTCAACTCCAGATGATGTATTTGTTACAAAGCCTTTAATATCTAATGAAGACGCAAGGTTATAGATAAAGGGCCTGAAACCCACGCCCTGTACAGTACCTTTAACGGCAATCTTATATCGGGAGTCTTTCCTTAAGCCATCCATACCACTGCTCCATACCTTTACCTGTCTTTGCGGATATCTCGATTATATCAAGTCCTGGATTGAGACTCAGAGAATCCTTTTTGACCTTGGAAATATCAAAATCTGTGTAAGGAATAAGGTCTGTTTTATTTATCAGAAGGAGCGATGATTCGCTGAACATAAGGGGATATTTAAGGGGCTTGTCGTCACCCTCTGTAGCGCTAAGGAGCATTACCTTTGCATCTTCGCCAATCTTAAACTCGGCAGGGCATACAAGGTTACCCACATTCTCGATTATCAATAAGTCAATTTCAGAAAGGGGCAGATCATCCATTACGCTCCTTATCATATTTGCGTCGAGATGGCATGCCCCGTCAGTAGTTATCTGGATAACCGGGACGCCTGTTGCCTCTATCTTTTCAGCATCCCTTGTTGTGGCTATATCACCCTCGATTACCCCGATCCTTATTTTATCTTTAAGGGCATAGATGGTCTTTTCAAGGAGCGTCGTTTTGCCGGCACCGGGTGCACTCATCATATTGATGACGAATATCTTATTCTGATTGAATATCCTTCTGTTTTCCTCTGAGATCCTGTCATTCGCCTCGAGGATGTTTTTTATGAGCTTAACTTTCATCCGAAAATCCCGCCTCAAATCCCCCCTCCCCCCCTTTTCTAAAGGGGGGGATTATTATCTTCAACCTCTACCTCCTCAATCATGAGTTCCCTTCCGCTTATAACATTGAAATTACTCCCGCCGCACATCTTGCATTCAAAACAGTAATTTTGAATATGAAAGGTCTCTGAACAGTTATTGCACATTGCTGTAAGAGGGACATGCTCGATATCGAGTGTTGCTCCTTCAGCCGCTGTTCCTTCACTTGCTATCTGGAAGGAGAACCTGAGTGATTCGGGGACAACACCTGACATCTCCCCTATCCTGAGTTTAATCGAGGTAATTTTGCCCTTTACCTGTTCCTTCAGGGCATCGATGATACTTTCTGCAATCGCAAGTTCATGCATAGTTTTTAAATCGCCTTAATTTTTCGTAATTCCTCGAATATCAAATCCTTGACCCTTGGAATAACCGCTTTAAGCTCATCACTTAGTTCGAGAGACCATGAAGAAATATCCTTCGGCTGTATACCTATTATTATAGTCTTCGGTTTTGCTCCCGTCAATTCAGCCATCTGGAGGATATCAATAATGCCCATCTGATGAAGGGATAACATTCTTTCTGATCGGAATTTCACATCATCAGGAGAAAACTTGAATATGGAACCGGGCCCATCACCAGCCTCAATAACATCTATTACGATAAGATAATCAATTGAATGAAATAACGGAATTAGCTGGTGGCTTACAGTGCCAGCCTCGAGCAATTGGACATTCTCGGGGAATGAAATGCCTTCGAGCGACTTTATTAAATGAACACCAAATCCCTCGTCCCTGAGAAGGAGATTTCCGACACCGAGGATCAGAACCTTTGGGGGAGGCGATCTCCCCTTCCCCCTTTTTTTAAATCCCCCCTTGCCTCCCTTTTGTAAAGGGGGGATGGGGGGATTATTTTCTTTTTCCACCATCTATCATGGGGTCTTTTTCTTTAACTTGTAACCTGTAAGGATCGATGTGAATGTCCTGTCTTTACCTACGGCTGTCTGTAAAATGCTCATATATACATGGACGCCCACAAAGATGATGATGACCCACATCGAGAGGAAGTGCCATATCCTTGTATAGGATTCACCACCAAGAAGGGTATTTACCCACATAAAGCTCTCTGCGGTATTGAGGACACCGAATGCCTTACCGTTATAAATGGCAGCACCTGTGAATGCTGTAAATATTATCAGGAGACCGATAAAGAGATAAGCGAAGGCCTGAAGTGGATTGTATTTTCTGTAGTCCTTGTGAGTGCCTTTTATAAATAGATAGTAACCGATGATATCAGGGAGATCCCTTAGATTCCTGAATATCCCGAAGTCCTTCCAGTCCCTGTCAAAGGCAGAGTTGAATGCAAGGTAGGCCCTGACTATAAGACCCAGTACAAGTGCATAGGCAGAAACAAAATGGAAGAACCTCATCCATGCCATCAGAAAGCTATCAGGCCCACCACCAAAGAAGGGCCAGTGGATATAGAACCCGGTGAATACAAGTATCGCTATCGCACTAACCCTTACCCAGTGGTCAAGACGGAATGCAAAGTTCCATTCATATTTAAGCTCTTCTGCCATGGCATCCTCCTCATGACACCTTAAATTTCATTATTCTGTTAGTTTCCGGATGTATCACATGGACTGTGCATGCAAGACATGGGTCAAAGGAATGGACAACCCTCAATACCTCAAGAGGTTTCTCAGGATTAAGAACAGGTGTTCCGACAAGTGCCTCCTCGATAGGGCCCCTTACACCCTTTTCATCCCTGGGGCAGACATTCCATGTTGTGGGTACTACGCACTGGTAGTTCTTTATCCTCTTTCCCTCAAGCTCTATCCAGTGACCGAGTGCCCCCCTCGGTGCCTCCCAGAGCCCAATCCCCTTTGCCCTGTCAGGTATCTCATAGGGTGTATAGACATCGGTATTCCCCTTTTTAATGTTTTCAACAATCTCAACACCCCACTGATACATTGCATCTGCAACCATCTTGCATTCAAGGGCCCTTGCTGCAATCCTTCCTATCACACCAAGAAGTATCTGGGGTTTCCCTGTATGCCCGATCGCTGATAATGTGTTGTCAATAAGTTTTTTGGCTGTGGGCTGACCTGAAGCATATGCAACAAGCATTCTTGAAAGTGCTCCTGCCTCCATTGGTTTATCCTTCAGTCTCGGAGCCTTTGCCCATGTATATTTCTTATTAGAGTCGTATCCTGTGTATTCAGGGTCTGTTTCTCCAACAGCAGGGTTTAAAGCCTTTGTTCCTTTATACCAGCTATGGGAAGTATGTTCTGTCACATCTTCTGGCTTTGCATTATGTACCTTTGGAAAGTCCTCGGCAAATATCGCCCCTCTCGGCAGAAGCCTCTTCTTTGGATCAAAGGATGCATCCTCAAATACTCCCCATGCAAGGAAGTTTGCATGGCCTTTTCCTATGCCTGCATAATCAAGATAATAAGGTGCAACAGCAAGGACATCAGGGATATAGACATTATCTATCCAGTTCTGGAGTTCCTTAATCCTGAAAAAATAATTGGCCATGTCGTCAACGGTCGGAATATGGATCGCACCACCAGGCGGGCTTGTCATAGTCATAGGCATCCTGCCACCGAAGAGTGCACTCAGGTGTGATGCCTTTGCCTGCATATCAAGGGCCTCAAGGTAATGGGCAACAGCGAGGAGATTGATATCAGGCGGAAGTTTGTAAGCAGGATGACCCCAGTAGGCATTCGCAAAGGGGCCGAGCTGACCTGATTCAACAAATGCCTTAAGTTTCTCCTGAACTCTCTTGAGAGACGACTCTTTTGGCTGAGCCTTAAGTGCAGAGACGACATCAACATAATCGAGGGCATTGAGGTGATAGAACCATAGTATATGGGAGTGTACGAACTGGCATCCTTCAACGATATTCCTGATTATCCTCCCGTTGTCAGGGGGTTTTATCTTAAATGCATCGTCCATACTCATAGAGGATGTATGACCATGGGAGGTGGGGCAGACGCCGCAGATCCTCTGAGTAATATGCCAGGCATCCCTCGGGTCACGGCCTTTCAGGATTATTTCGAAACCCCTGAAGAGGGTGCCTGATGTCCAGGCATCTTTTACTTTACCGCCTTCAACCTCGACATCTATTTTCAGATGTCCTTCAATCCTTGTGAAGGGGTCAATAGTTATGTGCGCCATTTATTCCTCACCTCCCTTTTTTTCTCCTTTTGCCCTGCCTGAGGCTGCTGTAGCTATGGCATGAACTGCAATGCCTGCTGCAGTTGCTACACCGGCAATCGCACCGATCTTATCAGCAGTGGCCTCTACACCGGCAATACCCGGAATCTTCACATCAGGGAGCCTTTCATAGAAGCCTGCAAATTTATCAGGCCATCCATGCTCTGCACATCCTATGAATGGCGCACCTGCCTTAATGCACCAGCTTATCCTGTCATTGTAGAGGATCTTCGGACAGGCAGAATAGGTCATCGGGCCTTTGCATCCCATTTTATAGAGGCAGTAACCCAGGGCCTCTTCATTTGAGCCGAATTGTTCAACAAACCTTCCTGCATCGAAATGGGCCCTCCTTTCACAGTTATCATGTATGCACTGGCCGTAGAACATCTTCGGCCTTCCGAAACTGTCAAGCTCTGGTAGTTTTCCGAGGAGGAGGTAGTTTACAACGACACCGATAAGGTATTCCACATTTACAGGACATAGGTCAAGGTTTATGACAGGCTTATTTACGCCAACCCTTTTAAGTGCCTCTGTAACACCTACAATCTCTGACGGGTTCGGTTTTGCAGAAGGAACACCGCCGAATGTTGCACAGCTTCCAACTGCGAGGATTGCGACTGCAGGCCCTGAGAAGTCCTTCAGGATATCAATCATCTCTTTGCCTGAAATCATGCCATGGCCTTTCTTAGTAGGGATACCGCCTTCTATTATGAGGATATAGCCGCCATCTTTTTTTGATTTCTCGAGGATCTCTTCTGCCTGCTTTCCAGCAGCGGCCATGATTGTCTCGTTGTAGTCGACGCTAAGGATATCAAGGACTATCTCTGCAGCATTTGGATAGGTTGCTTTTATGAGGGATTCGGTACAGCCAGAATCAGATGCAAAATTAAGCCAGACAACAGGTTGTCTTTTTGAAGCCTTTTCTATTGCCCTGGCAATCTTAGGAATGTAAAGATCTGAAAGACCAAGAAAGGCTGCGGTAGCACCACAAAACTTTAAAAAATCTCTTCTTTTAATTCCTTGAAATTCAAGTGCCTCAAGGAACTGTTTACCAACTCCATCCTTCTTTTCCATAAACAGTCCTCCTTATTAAGGCTATTTATAAATTAAGGTCTTACCCTAAATCTTTTTAAAAAAATATATCACCTCCCTTTTAATTCAATTTCTGTTTATATTGAAAATATATCAGAGATCTGGTATCTTGTCAAGGTTGATAACCTCTTTTTCCCCTTGACATTCGAAGTCTTTATTTGTAATTATTTGATACGTTAAACAGGGATGAGTTTTTAGCAAACGAAAGGGAATTATTTTAATTATCAAGTAGTTAGAAAGGGAATTCAGTTATTTTAAAGATATGAAGAGACTTTTTCTTGAACCTGAAAAGATATTAAGGGACAGGGCTATAATTGACGGGACAAATGTCAGGTATTTAACCAATGTCCTGAGATCATCCATGGGGGACGAACTCACCTTACTTGATGGCCTCGGAAAGGGATATAAGGGTAAAATAGTTTCTATAGGAAGGGATAAGATTGATGTTCAGATCGCCAAAGCCTTTGAGATCAATACAGAATCTCCGTTAGACATAACCATTGCACAGGGGATTCCAAAGGCAGAGAAGATGGAGATTATCATCCAGAAGGCGACAGAGCTCGGGGTAAAGAAGGTAGTTCCTCTTATTACACAGAGGGCTGTGGTAAGGACAAAGAGTCCTGTGAGACTGGAGAGATGGTCAAAGATAGCAACCTCCTCTGCACAGCAGTCAGGCAGATCAAAAATCCCTCTGATAGAGAGCATAACAGGATATAAAGAATTCCTTTCCAGGGAATTCTCTGGGGTAAAGATGATATTTTATGAAGGAAGGGTCAAAAAAGGAATTAAGGAATTTCTGAGAGAACTTACCGTGGTAAAGGAAATTACATTCCTTATAGGGTCTGAAGGCGGGTTTACAGAAGAAGAGGTCGGAATGGCTATTAAAAAGGGATTCACCCCTGTAGGACTTGGACCGAGGATACTAAGGACCGAAACTGCAGGAATTACAGCCTTAAGTATTCTCCAGTACGAACTCGGGGATATGGGAATCTCTTAAGCAGCCGTTATACTACTTATCTTCTCCATAGGTATGGTTATCCAGCCTGTTTCTAATCTGAGATAAGCCTCTGTTTCGGAAACCTCTACAAGTTCTCCTTTATAGAGTATCCCATCGGCCTCGACTATAACCTCTTTGCCTATGAGTTTTATGAGATCTTCCATCCTGTTCAATCACCGCTGTTTAAAAATTCGGACACCCTTCTTCCCTCCATCTCCAAGTGCAAAGACAAATTCTGCCCCAAATAATAAGACCGAGGAAGAATAAAAGATCCAGAGGAGGAAGACTATAAATATAGCGAGGGAGCCGTAGATCCTTCCTATATCCATAATATGTGTTACATACCATGTAAAGAAATGTTTTGAAGCCTCCCAGAGGAGGGCCGTAATAATGCCGCCAAGGGCAGCATCCCTTAAACGGATTTTACAATTTGGAAGGTATTTATATATCCAGGTGAAGATGAGTGAAACAAGAACGAAAGGGATGAGGAATTTTATAATAAAACTATCGGTGATAATCCTTGATACATCTATCCCTGCCATGACCATTGGGTAATTCCTGAGGAGCCTTGCGGTCGAGGTAATAAAGAAGGAAAGGGAGAAGAAGATGCCTGCAAGTGTGATCATAAGGAGGGAGAAGAATGTGGTAAGAAGGAGGTGTCTTCTCTTTTTTGTTTTAAAAACGGTATTTATTGAATACTCAAGAGAAAAAAAGACCTGGCTTGCAAGGTATACGAAAATGATAAGGCTTACACCCCCAAGCCTTTTGTTAGAAATAATCTTTCGTAACTCCTCTGCAAGTGTATCATCCATATGGGGGAAGATGTTTTTAAGATAAGAAAGAATAAAATTATAAATCCCGTGATGATAGCCAAGGATATATCCGAAGGCTGTAATTATAAGGAATAATAAGGGGACAAGGGAGATGATTGAAAAATAGGACATGGAGGCAGCAAGTGTAACACAGCCATCCTTATAAAAACCTGATATAGCCCTCCCGAAGGCCTTCAGAAACTTACTCAGGAAATTCATAACACTCTATTATAAGAATCTGTATTTAAATTATCTATGCAAAAGTTGTGGTGACAAATAAAGTCTTCTGATAATAAATCACTTATCCTTCCTCCCCCTGACAAATATCCTTAGAGGTGTCCCGTAAAAACCGAAGGATTTTCTTAATCCTTTTTCTACATAACGGATGTACTGGTCGTTAATCCCTTCCGGATAATTGGTAAAAATGGTAAAGGTTGGCGGCTCTGTGGAGACTTGTGTAGAATAATATACCTTTATATCCCTTCCCCTGTAAGATTTAGGTGAGCGGTATGCAATTATCTGTTTCATAACTGTATTTAGTTTTGCTGTCTGGACCCTCTTTTTCCTCTCTTCTATAATATTTTCAATTATATCGAAGACCTTTGTTAGCCTTTGTTTTGTAATGGCGGATATTGATAAAATTGGTGCATAATCGATAAAAGGCATCCTCCCCTTCACCAATTTTTTATAATCTTCCAGGGTTGACCTATCCTTTTTAACGAGATCCCATTTGTTAAGAAGGATTATAACTCCCTTCCCTGCATCATGAACGATGGCAGCAATTCTTACATCCTGTACTGTTGGCCCCTCAGCGGCATCTAAAAGGATAAGTGCAATATCGCATCTCTCTATAGACTTCATAGCCCTGACGGAACTGTACTGTTCTATCCTCTGGCTTATCCTCCCTTTTCTTCTGATTCCTGCGGTATCTATGAGGAGGAATTTCTTTCCGTAGTAATTGCAGAGACTGTCAATAGAATCCCTTGTTGTCCCTGGCATGGAGTCAACAATAGTCCGCTCTTTCCCGAGGAGTGCATTGAGTAGCGAGGACTTCCCGACATTGGGTCTGCCGACTATTGCGATCTTCGGGTAATCTGCGGTCTCCTCCTCTTTTGACTCAGGAATCAGTTTAGAGAGTCCTTCCATAAGCTCATAATACCCCGACCCATGAAGTGCAGAAATCGGATAGAGCCTATCTACACCCAGCCTGCTGAACTCAGGCAGATTCCTTTCGTGCCTGGGGCCATCGATCTTATTCACTGCACAGAGGACCGGCTTCCCTGATCGTCTCAGCCTGTCAGCCACTTCGATGTCAGAAGGTATAAGACCCTCCTGGCCGTCCATAAGGAAGATTATGCAGTCTGCCTCTTCGATGGCGAGCGTTGTCTGGTTTCTCATGAGGGTGAGCATCCTGTTCTTTGTAGCAGGTTCAAAGCCCCCTGTGTCTATGAGGGTAAAGGATTTATCCTCCCATCTTGCACCGGCATAGTTTCTGTCTCTTGTAACCCCGGGATGGTCTTCTACGATAGCAGCCCTTTTCCCCAGGATCCTGTTGAATAGCGTGGATTTCCCTACATTCGGTCTACCCACTATAGCAACTATTGGTTTTCCCATAACGATTAGTTCCTGAATTGATTCAGGATTAGATTACCACAGAAAACAGTAACCGAACAAGGAGAATAAAGTTTTAATTGTATATTAAGTTACATATATGGTTTCATTTAGTTTATATAATTATTTTTCTTGATATAATTGAAGGACTATGTAAAATAAATTCATGGTCAACCTTGATTTTAAAATAGCCTTTCGAGAGGTTTTCTGCCCTCTATGTGGCTCAAAGTCCAATAAGACTATATTAACTGCTAAAGATCATGATTGTGGTATTCCCGGGTTATTTACCATATCCAGATGCAATGAATGTGGAATGTGTTACTTAAATCCTCAGCCCACCTTTGAAGATATCCATAAGGTCTATCCGCGGGTTTATGCTGATAAATATATGAAAGAACTACCATACAGGTTATTTAATAAACGAATAAAACTTTTAAAAAGCCTATTACCTGACGGGAGATTATTAGAAATAGGTTGTGCCGCTGGACATTTTCTTAATATAGCTCGAGCATCGGGCTATGAAGTTTCGGGAGTTGAAATAGATAATGAGCTTGGCGGGTATGCCAGAAAACATTACAACTTAGATGTACAAATATCACCGATTGAAATGGCAGACTTACCAGATTCTTATTTCAATATTGTTACACTCTTTAAAGTCTTTGAGCATTTAACCGAACCTATGGCCTCTTTAAATAAGATTAAGCAAACCCTCGCTCCAGGAGGGTATTGTATCATTCAGGTTCCTAATTTTTCCTGTCTCGAATCTAAATTGTTGGGAAGATATTGGTGTTATTTAGATCCTCCGAGACACTTATCACACTTTTCTCCGGATACTCTTACAAACATGTTAATAAAGGCCGGTTTTCTTTCAATCCGTATACTACATTATAGTGAACCTTCTGGTTTTCATATCAGTATAATAAAATGGTTTATTGATATTCTGGGTAAAAAATCCGGTCGGGCAATGGCAACGCAAACCGGTAATATAAGTTATGCCTATAAAAATCTAAAACTCAAAAAATTTATTTATAAAGACCTCTCTTTAATCTGGAGAATACCAAACCGTATTCTTACATACTTAGGACAGGGAAATGTTTTACTTGCAATTGCTCAAAGGCCATAGAATAAAGTCTAAATGCCAATGATTGTGTTAAGGGATAGAGAAAGATGCGTCCATATCATATAGCGACTCTATGCAGAATGATGAAGAATCAGTGGAGAAAGCCTGAAGAACTCGCTGAGATACAGAATAAGAAACTAAGGAAACTGATCCGCCATGCCTATGATAATGTCCCGTTCTATCGTAACATGTTCATGAGCCACGGGCTGAAACCTGATGATATTCGTACAACTTCTGACCTGCAGAAGATCCCGATCATGACAAAGAGCATTTTTAAGTCTACCTCCATAGATGAACTCACCGCCCAAAATATAGGAAAGGAGAAACTGAAAATATTAAGGACGAGCGGATCTACAGGTATTCCCCTTGAATTCTTATTCCATGATTATGCTCATGCAATCTATAAGTTATCATTTGCAAGGGCATATTTTTCTAATGGCGTCGGCTTACGGGATAGAATCGCACAAATCGTTTCTTTACATCGCCTTCCTGAAAAGAGACCATGGTATGAGTATCTTGGCCTATGGAGAAGAAGGTATCTCAAATCCTTTGAAGACCCCAGGGAGATAATCGAGAAATTGAAAATGTGGAAGCCTGATGTCCTGATCGGTACTGCTATGACTCTTAAAATGCTTGCATTAACCATGAGGGATGAGAAGGTTATTCTTGGTTTCCAGCTCAAGGCTATCTTCAGTTCATCTGAATTGCTGGATAGAGTATCGAGGGCACTGATTGCCGAAGTTTTCCGAACAAAGGTTATTGATATCTATGGGTCAGTGGAGGGAGGAGGATGCATAGCCTATGAATGCGGGGAATGCGGAGGCTATCATATTAATACGGACACAGTTGTGCTGGAGCTTGTAGCCGATGGAAAAAGGGTTTCGCCAGGGCAGAGAGGCGAGGTTTTGATAACCAACCTCCATTCCTATGCCATGCCAATAATCAGATATAACTTAGAGGATATTGCTATATTATCAAATGGCCCCTCTCGATGCGGGAGGGGATTCCCTTTGCTGAAGGATATTGAAGGAAGGCGAAATGAGTTCATAACCCTTCCTTCCATGAGAAAACTTCCTCCCGAAGCAGTTATAATTGCATTTCATCCTGTAAAGGGCATTTTCCAGTGGAGATTGATCCAGTTAGACCTTGATAGAATTAAAGTGGAATTCATAAGATCTTCAGATTTTGATTCTTATACCCTGAAGCATGCAGAGCACAGGATTAAAAAACTTACAGGAAAAGATATGGAAATTCTTTTTGAAAATGTTGACCATATTGACTGGGGTGCTACAGGCAAGAGAAAACTGATTCATTCTCTCGTAGAACGGTAGGCCTATCATGCAACGAACTATAATTACCCGTGAAAAAAGGGAAAGGCTGAATGGTCATAAAGGTATAGTCCTATGGTTTACAGGACTTCCCGCTTCCGGCAAATCCACAATCGCCCATGAGGTAGAAAAAAGGTTATATGAAATGGGATGTCGGACGTTTGTCTTTGATGGAGACAATGTAAGGCATGGGTTGTCCTCAGACCTCGGTTTCTCCAGAGAAGACCGTGCTGAAAATATCCGCAGGATCGGAGAGATGGTAAAGTTGTTTGTGGAGGCTGGGGTGATTGCCATTACAGCCTTTATTTCGCCTTTTCGGGCTGAAAGGCGAAGGGTAAGAGAACTTTTAGGTGAGAAGAATTTTATTGAGATCTACTGCAGGTGTCCGCTGGAGATATGCGAGCAAAGAGATATTAAGGGAAATTACCGCCGTGCTAAGACAGGTGAGATTAAAGAGTTCACAGGCATATCATCTCCCTATGAAGAGCCTGAGAACCCTGATCTGATATTAGATACTGCTAATTCTTCAATAGAAGAATGTGTTGACAGGGTTGTAAATCTGTTAATAAAGAGAGGGGTACTGAAGGAAGTCACAAAACTAAAAAATACCCTCTCCCAGTGGGGAGAGGGATAGGGTGAGGGGGAATGAAGCGTAACAACATTGAGAGGTGTAGGAATCTTCGGAAGAATCAAACAGATGCTGAAAAGAAACTTTGGACAATATTACGAAATCGGCAACTGTGTTGGGTAAAATTCAGAAGGCAATTTTCTATTAGCAGATATATATTAGATTTTTATTCTCCCGAATATAAGCTTGGTATTGAAGCTGATGGGGGGCAACATTATAGAGATAAGGGCAGGGAACGAGATGAACGGAGGAAAAGAAGGTTGTCCAAAGAAGGAGTGCAAATGTTAAGATTTAGTGATCGAGAAATATTGAATAACATTGAGGGGGTCTATGAAATAATTCAGAAGACTATAGAGAAGAAGAAAAGCAGCCCCCCTCACCTCAATCCTCTCCCCGATGGGAGAGGAAGTAAAGCGGTTAAAAAATTCACCTCACCCCCCTTTTAAAAGGTGTAAAAGAGGCAAATTCTTAAAAATGATGCCTCATAAATGAAATATTGATGCGGGTTTGCGAGGTGGAGGCGAAGTAAAAACTATCTGTATACAAGTCCTTGATTATCAAGGGTTAGCGAGTTTTGTGATAGGCTAAAGGATATTGAAGCAAGAGTGGATTTAGGCTATGGCAAAGGGAATAGATGTTAGAGACTATAAATACCTTATCATAGGGGGGACGCAGAGGGCAGCAACGACCTCTATATTTCGCTATCTTGCCGACCATCCAGAGGTCTGCCCTTCAAATATGAAAGAGACCCGTTTTTTTCTGGATAAAGACTACCCACTTCGTGTGAAGTATCGTTTTGAAGAAGGCATGGACAAATATAATGAATATTTCTGCCACTGTCCCTCTCATCGTGATCTGCGAGTAGAGGCGACACCACATTACCTCTACTCGCCAAACACGCCTATTAGGATCAAAAACTCCCTCCCCTCTGTCAAGATAGTGTTCACCCTCCGAGAGCCTATATCCCGACTGATTTCATTATATAAGTTAGCAAAACAGTTAAGGCACATAGCCCCAACAATGAGTTTTGAATTATTTGTTCAAGAACAGCTACAGGCTATAGAAGAGGGTTCATTACGACCCATGTGGATGCGGACTTTAGAAGAGGGAAGGTATTCGGTCTATCTGAAACCATATTTTGAAATCTTTAGCCGTGAGGATGTATGTGTGGTCTGGTTTGAAGATCTATGTGAAAAGCCAAAGGAGACGGTCCAGAAGATTTGTAACTTCGCAGGCATAGACCCTGCCTTCTTCGAAGATTACAACTTCAGGACATTTAACCCGACATATCCTGTAAGGAGTTCAATTGTCCATTATATATACTGGAAATTAAGGGGAAGATTTCTGTATTATATCCATAACAGGACATTAATCTGGAAGATTTTAAGATCAATAAATTTTACTATAGAGCCTTTGTACCTAAAACTGAACAGGCAACCGTTTGAAGATGTAAAGATTATGCCTGAGACCAGGTCTTTTCTCATTGATTACTACAGGGATGAGCCAAAGGAATTAGAAAGCCTGATCGGGGAACAACCACCATGGCAATTAGAAGTGATATAAGCCAGAACCGATATAAGATAGACGAGGACAATAAAGAGGTAATCAAACCATGACTGATGTTATCCTTGCAAAACTCGAAAGCGAGGGCGATATTGCAAAGATCGCTCCTCCCTTTGGTATACTTTACCTTGCAGATGCCCTTGAGAAGAATGGCCTGAGTGTGAAGCTTATCCACGAAGTAGGCAATGAGGCTAATATCAATGCCCTCACTGAAATGGTCTTGAAGGAGGCGCCCCTCCTTGTAGGATTTTCTTCGATAACAGGGCCGTCACTCCTTCCAACGATGAATGCCTCCCGCAGGATAAAGAGAGAATGTAAAGTCCCTGTCGTATGGGGTGGCATCCATCCTACAATGCTTCCAGAACAGACCCTGATGAATGATTTTATTGATATAATAGTAATAGGTGAAGGGGAAGAGACACTAATAGAGCTTGTAAGGATGCTACGGGAGGGAGGAACGAATCCAGATGGCCTCAGGCGAATTGCAGGCCTGGGTTTCAGGTTTAATGGATCCCCTGTAATTACACATCAAAGGCCATTCATAAAAAATCTTGATGAGCTATTTCCTGCCTGGCACTATCTGGATATAAAGAAATACATCTATGGAGGAAAATATTTTTATTCGATCCTCGGTTCGAAATTACCAGGAGATAGGATTGCCGCTGCTATTACGAGCAGGGGGTGCCCGTGGAGATGCGGATTCTGCTATAACCAGGCTGTAAACAGAAGGAGTTTTCGTGCCCAATCAGCCCGGAGGGTGATCAGGGACATCCAGGACCTCAAAAGTAAATATGACATCACAGCCATCGTCTTCGAGGATGACTGCTTTTTTACTGATAAAGAAAGGGCGCTCACAATCATCCGTGAAATCAATATCCCCTGGGCATCGTCTATCAGGGCCAACTATCTTCCACAGTTTGGTGAAGATTATGTCAGAGAACTGAGCAGGAATAATTGTATAGAATTACGGATCGGGGTAGAATCGGGTTCGGAAAGGATGTTAGATTTAATGAAAAAAGATATACACATTGAACAGTTAAGACATACCGTAGAGTTATGTAAGAAATATAATATAAAAGTCCTTGCCGGCCTTATGGTCGGATTCCCAGAAGAATCATGGGATGATGTGATGAGGACTTTAGCCCTCATAGATGAATTAGAGAAAGAAAATGTTTTTGTGAGTAACCTTCATATCTACGGCCCCTGGCCAGGCACCCCTCTCTCTGACCTAGCCATTAAACACGGATTCAAGGCCCCTACAACAATAGAAGGATGGAGCCAGCAGATCTGGAATTACGACCAACCACTGCCTCCCTATGTTGATAAAAGGGTGAGATATATTGAACTTTATAGAAAGCTATCAATAAGAAAAAACTCAACCAATGTCTCATTCCCGGAAAGGGTTCTTGGTCATCTGGCTGCATTAAGGTGGAGATATAGATATTTTCGTTTTCCGATAGATGCTATTATATCTATCTTTTTCTTAAATATCCTTAAAAAACTTGGTTTAAAATAATGCGGGATTGATGAAGTTACACTTTAGAAATAATATTTTTAGGATTGCCGTCTTATCTCTAATCCTCTTTACAGTCTTTCTTGCAATATCCTTCCTATGGAAATGGATGGATATACCCAAGACGCCTGATCCTGCCATCTGGAAAGGTTTTCCTAAAGAGGAGATCTGGAGAAAATTCTTTTCCTTCTCGGTCCCTCTCCTCTATGGCCTCTTTACCCTTTCATACACTGTCCTCTCGAGGTTGATCCCCCCTGAGAGTGATAAATATCTTGATGAACTATACCGATTCCACAGGTATGATTCCCTTACTTATGGTTTGATTCCGATATTTCTTTTATTGATGATCCTCTGGCGTCATCTCGGTGACTGGTATCTATGGTTTGGAGGATTTCATCTATCTGTTGTCTTTATTAAGACTGCCATCCTGTCAAAGGTTATTTATCGATGGATAGGATTAATTGAGAACCCCTCACCTCAATCCTCTCCCCAGAGGGGAGAGGAAGTGATGAAAGAAATTCCCTCTTCCTTTACGGGAGAGGAGGTAATGAAGGTTTCCTCTCATGGGGGGGAGGAAGTAATAAAAATTCCCTCTCTTCCAGAGGGAGAGGAGGTAATAAAAGGAATTCCCTCTCCC
>CAKKRL010000061.1 GCA_919902655.1 Thermodesulfovibrionia bacterium | reverse complement strand
CTCCCGTCCTTGGAAGTGAGACGAGAAGACCTTCATAAGGTTCCTTCCTGGTGAGCTCTTCAAAGGTCGTTGATGTCTGAAACCTCCTCCCTGGAGAGGTTGGTTTATATAATTTTATCGCCATTATACTCTCTCAAGAAACTCGAGTTTCTCTCCCTGTTTTAAAGTTACTATGGCCTTTTTCCAGTCTGATCTCTTGCCGAGCTTAAGGCCATGTCTCTTCTTCTTTCCGTACTGATTAATCGTGGAAATCTTCAGAACCTTAACATTGAATATTTCTTCAACAGCCCTCTTTATCTCTATCTTGTTTGCATCCTGAGCCACCTTGAGAAGGACCTTATTATAGGTATCCTTCAGCCTGGTCCCCTTCTCAGTAACAAGCGGGCCCTTAATAATATCATAGGAACTCTGCATTAACTGAAGACCTCCTCGATCTTTTTAACGATATCACTGGTAATGAGCAATTTTCTATGACTCACTATGTCATAGAGACTAAGGCTCTCAATATTTTTTACAGTAACCCATGGTATATTCCTTGCAGCCCTCCCGATCAATCTTTCGTTCTTCGTTGTAAGGATGAGAAGGCTTCCTTCAAGGCCAAGTTTTTTCAGCATCGATGCCATAATTTTTGTCTTGGGTTCAGGAAGATCGATCTTATCAACAACGACCAGATCCTGAGATGCAACCTTTGCAGAAAAGGCTGAATTCATTGCCTCCCACCTTACCTGTTTCGGTACTTTATATGAATAGTCTCTCGGATGGGGGCCAAAGACTATCCCCCCTCCCTTCCAGAGGGGTGACCGGTTACTCCCTGCCCTTGCCCTGCCTGTTCCCTTCTGCTTCCAGGGTTTAGCACCTCCGCCTCTCACCATACCCTTACTCTTTGTAGCTGCTGTTCCCTGCCTTTTATTTGCCATCTGATTCACGAGTACTTCATGAATAAGATGCCCTTTTACAGGCGAGCCGAAGATCTCAGGATTTAAAGTAATCTTCCCTACCTTCTTATTATCTGTATTTATTACATCCATCTCAGGCATAAGCTTTATTAATAAATTAAAGGTTGAAAGTTAAAAGTGAAAAGTTGTTTTTGTCTAACTTATAACTCTCAACTCTCAACTCTTAACTTAATTAAGATTTCGATATTATCAAAAACCCTTCCTTTGCACCAGGGACTGCCCCTTTAATGAGAAGGATATTAAGTTCCTTCTTAACATCCACAACTTCCAATCCCTTTGCAGTTACCCTTTCAGCCCCTAAATGGCCGGGTAATCCCTTCCCTTTCCATACCCTCGATGGGAAAGAACTGCTCCCGATTGAGCCTGGTGCCCTGTGAAACATAGAACCATGGGAGCCCGGGCCACCACGATAGCCATGCCTCTTCATAACGCCGGCAAAACCCTTACCTTTCGAGGTCCCTGTCACATCCACCCTCTCGCCCTTCTCAAAGATTTCTACACCTATGTCCTGCCCCACTGTCAAATCTTTTAAAGGTATCCTTATTTCTCTGAGATAACGGTAAACAGGAACACTTGCTTTCTTAAAATGACCTAATAAAGGTTTAGTAGCCTTCTTCTCCTTTTTCTCCTCAAAGCCGAGCTGGATCGCCTCATATCCGTCCTTCTCTGGTGTCTTCATCTGGATGACCTTGCACGGCCCTGCCTTTATTACAGTAACAGGTATGACTCTTCCATCATCAGCATATATCTGTGTCATGCCTATTTTTTTCCCTAATATTCCTTTAGTCATTATAACTTTATCTCCACATCAACCCCTGCAGATAGGTCGAGCTTCATCAAGGCATCGACTGTCTGGGGTGTTGGGTCAACAATATCTATAAGTCTCTTGTGGGTTCTTATCTCAAATTGTTCTCTTGACTTTTTATCTACATGGGGAGATCTGAGTACCGTTATCTTTTTAATCCTTGTAGGCAGAGGAATAGGTCCGGAAACCCTTGCACCTGTTCTTACTGCGGTTTCAACTATTTCCTGGACAGACTGATCCAGCAACCTGTGATCATAACCCTTAAGCCTTATCCTTATTCTCTGGTTCACTCAATTACCTCGCCTATAACCCCTGCACCCACAGTCCTTCCGCCTTCCCTTAT
>CAKKRL010000060.1 GCA_919902655.1 Thermodesulfovibrionia bacterium | reverse complement strand
TTAATTTGGTTCTCATCTTTTCACCTCACACATCGGTTTCTTTAAAATTATAATAGCACAAATAAAAGTGGTTACAGTATATTTTTTAGCAAAACGCCGGTCATCAGCCGCCGGGCCACAAACGCCAGATTGAAAAAGTGCAAGGCTTATTCCCGGTCACCTCGACCCGATTGTTACGGCCGTTTCATTATTCTATATATTTCTGATAGCAATACGTCTATATCATTAGAAAAATCTACTTGGTTCATTGTTGGAATAGTTTCACTTTTTCTAATTGGAGTATGCAAATGTTGATCTGCAATCTTTCGACTCGAAGTGTTTAACCTATCCATGCTTTCTTTAAATGACTTTGTGCCGCTGTAATTATTTACTACCTCACTGAAGGTATTGAACCCCAAAATTGGCGGAACATGGTCGATCAATGCCCTCGTCAGCATAATAATAGCAAGCAAATTGTTTGCTCTATAACAATCATTCAGTTCTTCACAGAACTTTAGTAGTTTACACAAATCGAATTTATCTGAAGATATTTCCCTTAATTCTTTAATTCTGTACTGATGAATATAGTCTTTTTGTGAGGTGCTAAGTTTTATTGCCTCTGGCTGACTAGAGGTATCTATCTCATGTCGTAGTTGCTCAATTGCCTTATTTAATGTAGTTCTCATTCGGTTAGCTAATGGTCCTGCTGTTTGAGAGGACAAATTCGCATGGATCTTATTCATATCTTCAGAAAACTGCTCTTGATATGAAACACTAAACTCTAATAAAGGTTCAACCTTTGAACCCCAGTCAAGAAATTCAGCTTTTGATTCAAAACCTTTTTTATTATCTATCTGGCTCTTTAATTCTTCCAATTTCTTAAGCGTCTTAAATTTGTCCATGGTTTAAATATAAATTATTGTGCATGACATTTATTTTTAAACTGTTTCTTCATTTGATTGAATTATATTTTCAAACCCTCCTAATTAACAACCCCTATTCTCTTTGGTGGCCAGTAGCGGAACATGGCCTTGGCGATGATGTTCTTTTTAGGGAGAAAGCCCCAGACATGGCTGTCGTGGCTGTTTCTGCGGTTGTCACCGAGCACAAAGAGATAGCCTTCAGGTACGAGAAACGGAGGTAGGGTATAGTCCGATGGCTGCTGGACATAGGGTTCTGAGAGAGGATTTCCATTTCTGTAAACAATACCATTTTTTATTTCAATCCAATCGCCTTCGACCCCTATCACCCTTTTGACAAATCTCGGTGCATTGGTATAGGCCCATTCAGGTGGGGTGAAGACTACAATATCACCTGGTGCCGGGTCTGTAAATCGGAAGATAAACTTATTGCTCAGGATACGGTCATTCTCGGCAATTGTCGGAAGCATTGAACCAGAGGGTATAAGGTATCCCTCTACGATTGCAACACGAACAACGAGTGAAAGAACCAAGGCAATCAAAATTGATTTTAGATACTCCTTAAATTTTTCCATCAAGCCCTCCTGTTAAGATATTTTTTAAGATTCTTCGCCCTGATTTTTATCGGGACTCAGAACGACCCCCGATAAATTTCACTGCTGTTTCAGTATCTCTACATCAACCTTCCCTTCAAGTAGCTCCTTGAACCTCTTTGCATCCTTTTCGGAGCCTGCGATTGCTCCATAATGCATAGGGATTGCGAGTTTTGGTTTTATAGCCAGAGCGGCCTTTGCTGCCTCATCCGCTGTCATTACATAGATACCTGATACAGGAAGAAGTGCAATATCTGTTTTTAACCCCTCCATCTCCTTTATATAATCCGTATCCCCTGCGATATATACCCTCTGGCCCATCACTGTAAAGATATAGCCGACCCAGTTATTTCCTTTAGTGTGGAATTGTTTATTCGTATTGTATGCAGGGACTGCTTCGATACTGATTCCTTCTACTGTTATCTTGTCTCCTGGATTCACGGTCTTTATATTCCCTGAGAGCTTCTTTGCACAATCAGGAGTAGCTACAATAACTGTGGATGGCTTCTGGATCTTCTTCACATCCTGGGGGGAGCAGTGATCATAGTGTTCATGAGTAATAAGGATGATATCTGCGGGGTCTCCCTTTTTTATCTGGAATGGGTCTGTATAGATCAACTTCTCACCTTTTATTTTGAAACAGTCATGGCCTAACCATGTTATATTCTCAAGTATCTTAACCACCTCCTTCAACCTTTGACCTTCTGAAAAAACAAGAGATAAAGAAGATATTAATATTACCACTAAAGCTGTAAATAATTTCTTCATCCCTCTTTTACCTCATCAGGGCTGATATCTGTAGATAAGTATAGAAGAGCTTTAACCCTCTGTCAACAAGCATTGTTACTTGCAGGAAAATACAACGGTTGTATTTAGTTAATAAAAAACCCCTTGATGGTCAAGGGGTTTTTTATTGGCTCCCCGGGCCGGATTCGAACCAGCGACAGGGTGGTTAACAGCCACCTGCTCTACCGACTGAGCTACCGGGGAATAACTTGAGTCTTGAGTTTTGGTTGTGAGCCGGAAGTTAATACTTCTTTTTTAATTCAAAAAGTGCCTGTTTTGCAACACTCTTAAGCGTATCAAATACGCCTGTCCCTTCCGGAGCCACAGCCTCGAACCACGTGACATTTCTCGGATTAAGTACCTTATTTATTTCATCAAGGGGTGCAATATTGGGAAGATCCCTTTTATTATATTGCATGCTGTACGGTATCTTATCAAGGTCGTATCCCTGTTCCTGCAGGTTTACTCTGAGATTTTCGACGCTCTCTATATTCGCCTCCATCCTCTCTATCTGGGAATCGGCCACAAATACGATACCATCCACCCCTTTCAGAATGAGTTTCCTGCTCGCATCGTAGAAGACCTGCCCTGGAACGGTGTACAGATGAAACCTCACCTTGAATCCGCGTATATCCCCTAATGCCAGGGGAAGGAAATCAAAGAAAAGTGTCCGCTCAGTCTCCGTAGCCAGGGATATAAGCTTTCCTTTGTGCTCGGGATTGGTCTTTTTATATATGTACTGGAGATTTGTGGTCTTCCCCCCCAAGCCGGGACCGTAGTAAACTATCTTGCAGTTGATCTCCCGGGAGGAGTAGTTAATGAAGGACATTCGAAATTGATTCCTTTATTTGAAGAGGTTATCGATATCTTCATCGCTAATCTCTGCAAAGGGGGATTCGGGAACTTTCCCTTCTTCTCTTTCCCTCTCCGCTTTCGAGACTATATCCTCAAAGATTCTTCCCAGAATCTCTGAGGCCTTCTTCACCCTTAACCTTATAAGTCCCAGGGATGACCGCTGATCAAAAATCACAACAAGGATCACCCTCTGCCCGATTACCGAAATATGGATGTTATCTTTCTCCCCTTCATGGAAGAGGATCGAGAACTCCTTTTCACCAATAAGTTTCGCCATACCTCCTGTAGCTGCTATGTTACCTGCCGTAAGTGATGCAAGTGATGTGGTATCGATGCCCTGGGTTTCCCCTGCGCTTGCAATAAGCTGGCCGTTTTTATCTACTAAAAATACTACCTTTGAATTTGCCTGGAAATGCAATTTCTGGAGTTCTGCATCTACCTGTTTGAACTCCTCTTCATATAATACTAAGTCTAACCCCGGCATTTTATATACTCCTTAGTCATAAACGATAACACAAAGATTGTATTTTATCAAGAATTTTGTTACATCTCCCTCCTGCCTTCAAAGGCCTTTGTGAGTGTAACCTCGTCTGCAAACTCAAGGTTCCCGCCGATGGGAAGCCCGTAGGCAAGCCTCGTAACCTTTATGCCGAGGGGCCTGATGAGTTTTGATATATACAGTGCCGTAGCCTCACCTTTCGTATTTGGATTCGTAGCTATAATTATCTCCTCAACCTCTCCTTTCTCTATGCGGTGAAGGAGTTCTTTAACTCTTATATCGTCAGGGCCGATGCCGTCTATAGGTGAAAGTGCCCCGAGAAGTACATGGTACAGCCCCTGGTATTGCTTCGTCCTCTCTATAGCAAAGAGGTTACTCGCCTCCTCAACCACGCATATCTTCCTCTTGTCCCTTCTGATGTCTTTACATATTTCACAGAGATCACCCTCTGTTATGTTATTGCAAATGGAGCAGTACCTCCCTTTATCCTTCAGGTCTATGATTGCGTGGGCAATAGCCTTCGCATCTTCAGAAGGCATTCCAAGCATGAAAAATGCCAATCGCTGGGCCGTTTTCTGTCCTATGCCGGGGAGCCTCGTAAGCTCCTGGATTACCTTCTTAAGTACGCCATCGGAATTCATGTGGTTAACCTCGTTTTCAAAAAAGCCCTGGTATCTTAAGTCCTCCTGTCAGCCTCCCCATCTCTTCTTTCATCATCTCCTGAGACTTTTTTAATGCCTCATTGACAGCGGCGACTATCAGATCCTGGAGCATTTCGATATCCTGGGGATTTACAACCTCTGGCTCTATCTTTAGCAAAATGACCTCACCACGACCATTCGCCACAACATTTACCATGCCTCCGCCTGAGGCAGCCTCTACAGTTCTTGATCCTGCCTCTTCCTGAATCTTTGCCATCTGCTCCTGAAACATCTGTGCCTGCCTCATTATATCACCTAACATCTTCTTAGACATATTAGCCTCCATCTTTTTCTTTAAGACCCTCAACGGGCTTCACATCTATAAGTCTCCCCTCAAAGATATCGAGGGTCTTTTTAAGAAGTGGGTCTTGAAGGGCCTCTTCTCTTATCTCTGCACTCTTCACACGTCCCCTGGTTAAATTATTCTTCTCCATAGAAAGAATCTTCACCTTAACTTCTCTCTGACAGATATCTGCTGCAGTTTCTGTAATCTTCTTCATAGACTTCTTCACAGAGTCAATAAATATTGTGGCCCCACCATTAAAACCTATTGTAAGCTCATCGTCATTAAAATTTATCAGCACCGCCTGTTCAAGTTTGGAACCGAGCGGATTGTCCTTCTTTTTTATTGTCTCAACTATACTTCCCCATTTCTCCTTTCCATCCACTTGTCCTGCTTCTGTGTCTTTTCCTGAATCCTGCTTTGATGAACCGGGTTGAGGTGATACGGGACCCTTGAATTCAGAGTCAGCCTTTCTGATTTCGGGGATTAGTCCTGATTCTTTAGCTCCTCTATTTATTGGAATTCTTTCCAGGCCCTCTTCAAAATCAGAAATTCTCTTTATAATCCTGTCAAGGGACTCAATGCCTTTAATCTGTGATGCCTTCACGAGTGTCATCTCCATGAGGAATCTCGGGTTTGTACTAGTACGTATATCTCCTTCGAGCCTCAAAAAGAGATTGAAAAGGAGTTCAAGGTCTTCAAGGCTTACAGCTGATACCTCCCCCTTCATTTCTGCAATATCTTCTGCTGGCAGATCGATCAATGTCTCCGGTCTCTCAGTTATTTTTGCCATAATAAGGTTCCTTAAATGCTCCGTCAGATCCCTTGAGAACTGTCTGAGATCAAAACCTTTATTCACAAGACCATCCAGGAGTATTATTGCCCCAGCAGGGTCCTTAGAAAGAACCGACTTCGAGAAGGCCCTCAGTGTTTCCTGATCAGGAACTCCGAGTATAGACAGGAGGTTTTCCTCGTCTATCTTCTTGCCCGCAAAGGCTACGACCTGATCGAGAAGACTCAATGCATCCCTCAGGCTTCCCTCTGCTGCCCTGCTTATTATCGAGAGTCCCCTATCAGCAATAGATATCTCTTCCTCTTCGATTATCTTCCTTAATCTATCCACTATCTCCTGATGAGAGATTCTGCGGAACTCGAAATGCTGACACCTTGAAAGTATAGTAGCTGGTATCTTATGGGGTTCTGTGGTTGCAAAGATAAAGACCACATGGGAAGGAGGTTCCTCAAGGGTCTTAAGAAGGGCATTAAATGCAGAGGTGGAGAGCATATGAACCTCATCTATGATATAAATCTTTGCCCTTCCCCTTGAAGGGGCATATTTAACATTCTCTCTCAACTCTCTCA
>CAKKRL010000059.1 GCA_919902655.1 Thermodesulfovibrionia bacterium | reverse complement strand
TGGAGGTAAAAATGTCTAAGGGAATAAAAAGCGCTGATCCATCAGCAGAAAAAATAATAGACTGGAGCATATCGGAAAAGATAGAGACCTGCTTTGACAGGGTCGAGGCAATGAAGCCCTGCCCCATAGGAGAGACAGGCGCATGCTGTAAGATGTGCTATATGGGACCCTGTAGGCTCGTAGGTAAAAATGCCGAAGAGGAGGTTAAAGGTATATGCGGGGCAAGCCTCCCGACAGTTGTTGCAAGGAACCTTGTGAGGATGATAGCTGCAGGGACTGCAAGCCATGGAGACCATGGAAGGGATATGGTATTTACGCTTGAAGCGGTAGCAAAAGGTGAAACAAAGGACTTCCAGGTTAAGGACGTGAGGAAGCTCTACAGGATTGCGGGTATCATTGGTGTTGAGTTTGAAGGGAGACCTGTAAACGATGTTGCTCTGGATGTTGCCAATAAGTTCCTTGAAGACTTCGGGAGACAGAGGGGCGAGACGAACTATGTAAAAAGGGCTCCCCAGAAGACACAGGAGAGATGGAAGAAATGGGGGATTGTTCCGAGAGGTATAGATAGAGAGATCGCAGAGGCGATGGACAGGACAACAATGGGGATGGATTCTGATCCTGACTCTCTTTTATCACATGGGTTAAGGACTGCCCTTGCGAACGGATGGGGTGGAAGTATGATATCGACAGATGTTTCAGATACCCTCTTCGGCACTCCCGGACCTGTAAAGGCTGAGGCGAGCATGGGTATATTCAAAGAGGACGAGGTAAATATAGTCATTCATGGTCATGAGCCGTCCCTTGCTGAGACGATTGTTGATATTGCCTGCGATCCGGAGATGCTCTCTTATGCTCAGTCAAAGGGTGCAAAAGGGATAAACCTCGGCGGATTATGCTGTACATCAAACGAGGTGCTTATGAGACGCGGCATACCCACTGCCGGTGGTTTTACAAATCAGGAGCTTGCCATATTGACAGGCCTTGTCGAGGCTATGGTCGTAGATGTCCAGTGCATCATGCCTGCTATTGTTGAGGTATCAAAGAAGTTCCATACAAAGGTTATTACTACATCAGAGAAGGCAAAGATCCCCGGGGCCCAGCATATACAGTTCGATGAGCACAGGGCAAGGGATATAGCAAGAGAGATAATCAGACTTGCCATTGATAATTTTCCTAACAGAAAGGCTAAAGGAAGCAGGGTTACCCAGAAGTATTCTGTTATTGCAGGATTCTCACACGAATATATTGAATACATGCAGGGCGGAAGGTGGAGGGCATCCTTCAGGCCGCTGAATGATGCAATAATGGCAGGAAGGATACGCGGTATTGCTGCTGTTGTAGGGTGTGATAACCCGAGGGTCCCTGCAACGGGTATACATAAGTACCTTGTTACTGAATTTATTAAAAACGATGTCCTCGTTGTTACTACCGGATGCGGATCTCAGGCCTGCGGAGTTGCAGGTTTTCTCACACCTGAGATGGCACTGGAGAACGCCGGACAGGGACTCAGAGAGGTCTGCGAGGCAATTGGAATTCCTCCCATACTCCATATGGGTGCCTGTGTAGATAACACAAGGATTCTTACTGTTGCAACTGCAATGGCTGCAGAAGGCGGGCTTTCCGATGAGATAGGAAACATGCCTGCTGTAGGTATCGCCCCTGAATGGATGACAGAAAAGGCAATATCTATTGGATGCTACTTCGCTGCGTCAGGCGTTCCGGTTATATTTGGTGGAAGGCCACCATCGCCCATAGCTGCCAGTCAGGAGGTTATAAGGATAATGTCCGATGTCTGGTATGAGAGATTCAGGGGTTGCCTGATCTTTGAACCTGATCCTGAGAAGATTTTTTCAAGGACCCTTGAGTTTATAGATAATGCAAGGGCATTCCTGAAACTCAGGAAATACGAACCAGGGAGATTCGGTGAAGAACGTGTTCTTATGGATATGGCAGCAAGACGTGAGATCGAAAAGGCTGAGAGGGCAGCGAAACCGCATATAGGGATTTATTGAGAGGTATTTATATAGGTCATATAAGTCATATATGACCTATATCTGGAGTCTTAATGAAGATCGAAGAACTCAATGTAGATGAAAAGATAGGGAATGTAGGCCATGTACTCTCTAAACATGATAAGAATAAAGGGATTCTGATCCCTACGCTCCACAGGATCCAGGAGGAACACGGCTATCTCCCTGAGGATGTCTTAAAGAATCTCTCAAAAAAACTTAATTTACCCCTTGCAGAGATTTACAGCGTTGCCAGTTTCTACAAGCAGTTCCATTTCACGCCGAGGGGTAAAAAGGTCGTGAAGGTATGTGTGGGAACTGCCTGTCATGTTAGGGGTGCACAGAAGGTACTCGAAACCCTTGAAGAAGAATTTAAGATAA
>CAKKRL010000058.1 GCA_919902655.1 Thermodesulfovibrionia bacterium | reverse complement strand
GATCAGGTCTGCGCCAAGTTCTTTTGCCTTCTCCCAGAGATAATCAAATTTCACAAACTGGTTGCATCTTATGCAGGGATTCGGCGTCCTTCCGGAGCTATATTCATTACAAAAATTGTCTATAACATTCTCAATAAATATGTCCCGCATGTCAATAATATGATGGGGAATTCCGATCTCCTCTGCAACTCGGCGTGCGTCTTCGATTGATGCAAGAGAACAACAGGTCTTAAAGGATGACGTTTCTCTTGCAAGCCATATCTGCATAGTTACCCCTATTACCTCGTAACCCTTATCTTTTAGTATCACCGAGGCTACAGAGGAATCGACCCCTCCGCTCATGCCGACGAGAACCTTTCTGGACATATTTCCTTAGAATCAGACTAATATTTTACTTAAAGCATGTTCAAATGTCTTCATAAAAATTATACGACGAGATGCATCGACTCCGCCCAACATGGTCCTGTGGATTCGGTATGACACCCAATATTTGTTGAATAAACAACAATAATTACGTAATAATTATTATTATATTGACATAAAAACATTATGAGATGTATAATTTTTTTATGCTACATAGTATTGAAGAAAAACTCAATGACTTTATAAGAATTGCGAGGGAAAGAGGCTATAAGCTTACACCACAACGTCTGGCTGTTTTTAGGACCCTTGTATTGAGAAATGACCACCCGAGGGCTGATGATATTTACCAGCAGGTAAAAAAGAAATACCCCATGATAAGCCTTGCAACTATCTACAAGACCCTTGAAGTCCTGATGGATATAGGTCTTGTATCAGAACTGGGCTACAGGGAAGAGGGCTGCAGGTATGATGGGAATGTGAACCTTCATGCAAATTTAGTCTGTTTAAAATGTAAAGTAATCAAGGACATAGATATAGATAATTTAAGTAAAATAGAAAGTCTTGTTTCAGCCAGATCAGGCCATACTATTATCGGAAGCAGGGTAGAGTTTTATGGATACTGTTCTGAGTGTGAGGGATGCGAGGAAAATATAAAGTGACCTTTGGTCTCGCTCATCAGGTAAAGAACTTAGAGTTTAAACTCCTTTTAAATATCTTCCTGCCCAAATAATGAAATTCAGGATAGAAAAGGACACCCTCGGTAGTAAAAAAGTTCCTGCTGATGCCTATTACGGGATAGAGACTGTAAGGGCTATAGAGAACTTTCCAGTAAGCGGTATTAAGGCACATCAAAGACTTATATGGGCAACAGTCGCAGTAAAGATGGCTGCTGCTGAGGCCAATATAACCTTAGGGAAGCTTAAAAAAAAGATTGGGAAGGAGATAGTAAGAGCCGCAAGGGAGGTAATGGAAGGAAGATTCATGGACCAATTCGCAGTTGATGTATTCCAGGCAGGTGCAGGTACATCCCATAACATGAACGCAAATGAAGTTCTTGCGAACAGGGCACTCGAGTTTCTCGGAAAGGAGAAAGGTGAATACTCAACCGTCCATCCCCATGACCATGTGAATATGTCCCAGTCGACAAACGATGTTTTTCCTACGGCGATGTATATTGCTGCATTATCCCTTACAGATGAGTTAATCCCTGTCCTTAACTCCTTTAAGAATGCCCTGAAGACCAGATCAAAAGAATTCCATGGCATACTAAAACCTGGAAGGACCCACCTTCAGGACGCAGTTCCTATAAGACTTGATCAGGTCTTTGATGCCTATGCATCATCTATTGAAAAAAATATATTGAGTATTGAAAAGGCTAAGGATTCCCTGAGAGAGGTCAGTCTCGGTGGCACTGCGGTTGGTACAGGGATTAACACAGGGCCGGGTTACAGGAAACTTGTTGTAGAAAGGCTTTCTAAAATAACCAGTCTTTATTTAAGACCTGCAGGGGACCCTGTAGAGGCTACGCAGAACCCTACTGCAGTACTTATCCTTTCAGGGGCATTAAGAGAACTTGCAGTGAACCTCATAAAGATTGCGAATGACCTCAGACTGTTGAGCTCCGGGCCAAGGACAGGTATCGGAGAAATAAACTTACCTCCAGTACAGCCGGGTTCTTCGATAATGCCAGGAAAAGTCAATCCTGTAATGGCAGAGATGATTAATATGGTTGCATTTGAGGTTATAGGAAATGACCTTACAATCACAATGGCAACTCAGGCATCCCAGCTTGAGTTGAATGTAATGATGCCTTTAATGGCATTTAATATACTCCAGTCGCTTGAAATCTTAAAAAACAGTATCAGGGTCTTTACAGACAGATGCATTTCAGGGATAACAGCAAACCCTGCAAGATGCCGGGAGCTAAATGAAATGAGTCTGGGTTTAGCTACAATCCTGAGCCCTTATATAGGTTATGAGGCATCTGCAGAGGTTGCAAAAGAGGCCTTTAAATCAGGAAAATCCGTAAGGGATATTATACTTGAGAAGGGAATCCTTTCAAAGAAAAAGTTAGGGGAGATACTTGATCCATTTGTAGTTACAGGTGGGAAACAAACATGGTTCAAGGGTCCAAGGGGTCAGGGATTAAAGTAAATATTTTACTTGGCCACTCGAATCCTGGAATCCTTTAAATAATTTTTTGGAGGTAGAACATGGCTGAAACCATAGAAATCAGATGGCATGGAAGGGGAGGACAGGGGACTGTTACCGCAGCAAAGGTACTTGCCAATGCATGCCTTAGTGGTGGAAGGTATGTACAGGCATTTCCTGAATACGGACCTGAGAGATCAGGTGCACCACTAAGGGCCTATAACAGGATAAGCTCTAAAGAGATCAGGATGCATTGTCCTGTTTTAAAGCCCCA
>CAKKRL010000057.1:7355-41613 GCA_919902655.1 Thermodesulfovibrionia bacterium | reverse complement strand
CTCACGGATGAGAGATTTTCTTGTTTCCATCGGCTCGAACCGCCGACTTTCGGCGAGAAAATTGGCGATTGATTTCAAAAATCCTTGGAATTATCTTGCCGAAATGCCCGCCGAAGCGAGGGGCGAAGCCCCGAGCGAGGCGACAAATCGTCTTTGGTGGTCCCAACGGGATTCGAACCCGTGTTTATGCCTTGAGAGGGCACCGTCCTAGGCCTCTAGACGATGGGACCATGAAAAATAGTTAATAGTTTGAGAGTTAAGAGTTTTGAGTTAAGAAAATAGATAAAGTAATTATAGAATCTGAGATAGGTAGTTGTAAAGGGTTTTATATGTTCTAAAACAAAGTTAGTATTCTTGAAAACTTTCATCCACCTTCTACAGACACCTTTAAGAAGACTCTATAGTATTGAATGCTTGAGAATATCATGGCAAGGCCCATCCCTATATAGATTATAGAGAGATAATGCTTTGGGATTGGGAGTTGTCTGAGAAGGATACCCATACCCATCATTGAGACTACCACAATGTAACTCTTCCATGGCTGGAAGGCAAAGATACATACCTTCTCTCCCATCAGGGAGATACGGTCTATATTTTTTTTAACGATATCGGAGAAGCCGAAATGATAGACAATAAGAGAGATTAACAGACCTGCAAGACCGAAAGATAATCCCTTCCCGCTTAAAGAGAGCCAGCTAACGGCATAACTGCAGAGAATAATGCCTGCAATACTCCAGACAATACCTGCCAGAAATATCAATGCCTTCCTGTCAACAGCAGGTTTAAAATCTCTGAGCATTACCTTTAAGGAGGTCCCACAGCGGACCCCTCTTACCTATCTTTCTGAGCTTAATAAAATCCTCTCCTCCACTTCTAATGTTGAGACCGGGTACAACCCAGTTGGGTCTGCTGATGGCGTGTTCTCTGACCATCTCTATCAGGGTATCTTCTTCCCTATGGGTCGGGTCTTCGACTGAAGATAGGTAGAAGAAAGGATCGAGGTCATTGACCTTCCCATCGTCTATTACAGCACCCCTTTTTAAGAGACCATCACCTCTTCCCATCGCCTCTATAGTTGTCCCAGGATATACCCGAATCCCTATCATAGCGATCACGGCAGTTGGGTCGAGTCTGTCCAATTTCTCAAAGGTCTCCTTCATGGTTTCCGGAGTTTCACCCGGCCCTCCAAAGATTATATAATGGGCTGCTCCGAGACCGGCCTTTCCGGATGACTCACAGGCATTTACCACATCTTCAGGGCTGAAGGATTTTCCGAGGTTCTTTAATACATGCTCAGAGAGAGAGTCTGTTCCGAACTCTATCCCCTGACAGCCTGCTTCCTTCATCAAAGTAAATAACGAAGGAGACATAAAGGCAGGGTTACAGAAGGCGGTCCACCGGACATTGATTTTCCTCCTTATCATCTCCCTGCAGATGGTCTCTGCATGTTCTACAGGGTAGTTAAAGATATCATCGACAAAAAAGATATGGTCTATCCCGTATTCCCTGTGCATACGCCCGATCTCTTCACCTATATCATCAGGTTCCCTGAGCCTCACCTTCCTTCCGTCTATTAACGGATATGTGCAGTATATACAGTTGAATGGGCATCCCCTCTTTGTCTGGATGTTTCCCATCCCTCCCCATTTCAGATAGCCCTCATTGTCAATACCCCCCCTGAATGGTCTTCCGAAATCTTCGATTGGTTCTATCATATTCCTGCTGAAACCGTTACCCTCCCTGAATACAAGATTCGGTATGACTTCAATGCCTTCTCCTCCTGCCAGCCCTTTTATAGCTTTTTCTCCTTCTCCTATTACGCCTAAGTCCAGTCCGAGGTAGTCAAGCATTGAATTGGGGAATATAGAAAACCCTGAACCACCGAGGACAATAGGGGCATCCGTGATAGCTTTAATATGATCGGTAACAGATTTTATAAAGGGTAGATAGGAAATACTCAGAGGATATGTAAGGTTATCCACATTCCTTATAGAGACACCTATCAATTCAGGTGAAAACTCTCCTATAGAAGTATTTAGAAAAATTTCAACATTCTCAACAAAACAGAGGTCGAGTATCCTTACATCGTGACCTTCTTTGATCAGTGCCCCTGACAGATAGGCAAGGCCGAGGGGTGCAACAGGGTAAGGTTTCTTTTCGTTATTCGCTGATATAAGGAGAACCCGCATAAATCCCTTGACACAATTTGGTTAAGTTTATATAGTATCACGTTTCAAGTCAAGTGATATGAAGATCCTCTTCATAATCCCTAAATGGCCTTCCTTCAGCCTTTGGGGAAAGGCGACATTCCGATTCCCTTATCTTTCGGTACCTCTCCTGGCCGGGCTCACACCTTCTGAATTTGATCTCAGGATAGTTGATGAAAATATTGATCCGATAGATTTTGATTCACGGCCTGACCTTGTTGCAATATCTTCAATAACTCCCCTTGCACCGCGGGCTTATGAAATTGCGGACACCTTCAGGGAAAGGGATGTAAAAGTAGTCCTCGGTGGCTACCACCCCACATGGCTTTCTGAAGAGGCATCCGAACATGCAGACTCTGTGGTTATAGGTGAGGCAGAAGGTGTATGGGCAGGGATCCTTGAGGATTATAAGAGCGGAAACATAAAAAAAATCTACAGGGCGCCCGGTTTGTCAAACATCTCTAATATCCCTGTACCGAGGAGGGACCTGCTGAACAGAGACAAATATCTTTTATACAATACCATTCAGACTACAAGGGGTTGTCCCTTTGACTGTGAGTTCTGCTCTGTAACGGCCTTTCATGGAAAGTCCTTCCGCCAGAGACCGTTAGAAGATGTGGAAAAGGAGATCGTGTCCCTCGAGCAGAAAGGCTGGAGGGGGAGGTATATATTCGTTGTGGATGACAATATAGTCGGGGACAGGAGGTATGCCCTCAAACTCTTCGGTCTGTTTAAGGAATATAGGATTAAATGGATGAGCCAGGCATCCACAACTATAGCACATGATGATGGGCTTCTCAAGAGCTGCGCTGAGAGTGGATGTTATGGCCTTTTTATGGGTTTTGAAAGCCTTAACCAGGAGACCCTTAACAGGATGAACAAAAGGTTTAACAGGGTAGCCCATTATGAAGATATAATTAATAAGATACATGACCACGGTATAAGGATACAGGGTTCCTTTATCTTCGGCTATGACGATGACGATGTATCCATCTTCGATAAAACCCTCACCTTTGTCCAGAAGGTAAAGCTCGATGCTATCATCTTCGCTGTACTCACGCCCTTCCCCGGGACAAAGATATTTAAAAAGTTAGAGGGAGAAGGGAGGATACTCACAAAGGACTGGTCTTTCTACGACATGGACCATGTAGTATTCAGGCCCAAAGGGATGACACCAGAGGAGCTCCGGATAGGCCATGAAATTGCATATAAGGAGTTCTACTCCTTGCCTTCAATCGGGAAGAGGCTCTTTGGTTTTATGAGGGGACTACAGATCTTCTTACCAATGAACCTGAGCCTGAGGTCTGCATGGTCAAGGACCATAAGGCGATAAGGATTTAATTATGGAAGCAATCAGAATAATTACAAGTCTCTCGAACCCAAAAATCAAGGAAGCGTTTGATATAAAGAATAAAAGGGACAGATACAGGGAAAAGGCGTTTATCATTGAAGGCCCTCATCTTGTTGAGATGGCTCTGGCATCGGGAAGCCCGGTAAAGAAGGCATTTTTTACATCTTCATTCTCAGCAAAAAAGGAAGGGCAAAGGCTCTTAAGGGAGATTTTGAAAAAGACTTTTGAGATATTTGAAGTTACAGACCGGATACTTAATAAACTCACGGATACAGAAACCCCTCAGGGTATAATTGCGATAGCATCTTATACACATAGAAATCTCAGGGAGATAAGATTCAGATCGGTCACTCTTATCGTGGTAATCGATGGTGTTCAGGAACCTGGAAACCTCGGCACAATCATCAGGACTTCTGATGCAGCCGGTGCAGATGCTGTGATAATCCTTAAAGGCACATGCGATCCCTTTATGCAGAAAACTATAAGGGCGACTGCCGGAAGTATCTTTAATATACCGGTTATCCATGCAGAAACCGACGCCCTGCTCAAATGGCTGACCTCGGAGAAAATACCCCTGATCGTTACTGATGTGGATGCTAAGGTATCTTTATTTGATGCAAACCTTAAAAATGCTGTTGCCTTTGTCTTCGGGAATGAGGCTCACGGTGTTAGCAATCAAATGAAAAGGAATGCTGATTCTATTCTTAAGGTTCCAATCATAGGAAAGGCAGAAAGTCTTAATGTCGCTGCCTCTGCTGCTATCTGCCTTTATGAAGCAGTGAGACAACGTTAAGCTGGAGGTTTAGCCACAGGCATCTCGATGAATAAAAGAGTTGTAATTACAGGGATGGGAGTTGTCTCTGCCATTGGTATCGGCCTCGATAATTTCTGGGATGCCTTGATAGACAGCAAGACAGGGATAAAGGAGATCGGGGGTTTTGATACAAACGGATACCGCTGCAGAAAGGCAGCAGAGATAAAGGGTCTCTCCGGATGGTTCGGCAGTCTCACCACGAGGTACAGCATGGCCTCCCGGTATGCGATCACCGCAATAGAAGAGGCACTTAGATCCTCCAGATTAGACCCGTCAAAAAATGATATCGGCATAGTCCTCGGCACTTCCCTCGGAGGCATGTCATCAGGAGAGAAATATTACAGAGGCATGAGCCATACGGTTCATGCCAGAGGCGATGATCCCTTAAGGTTGATACTCCAGTCCCCTTACTATGGCCCTTCATCAGAGATAGCAAAACATTTCGGACTCTCTGGAATAAATATCACACTCTCTATCGCCTGTGCCTCCGGGACAGGGGCGATAGGCCTCGGTCTTGAGATTATCAGAGACAGGAGGGCAGATATTATGATCTGTGGGGGCGTGGATGTCCTTTCTCCCTTTGTATTCAGCGGGTTTGATATCCTGAGAGCTACAACTGATGAACCCGTGAGACCCTTTGACAGGGACAGGACAGGCCTTGCACTCGGTGAAGGCGCAGGTTTCCTTATACTCGAAGAACTCTCCAATGCTAAAAAAAGGGGTGCAGAGATATGGGCAGAGGTACTTGGTTATGGCTTGAGCTCTGATGCAGAGCATATGACAGGTCCATCGAGGGACGGCTCAGGCCTTGCGAGGGCAATCAGGATGGCGATAAGTGATAGTAATGCAGGTAAAGACAATATCGGGTTCATAAGCGCCCACGGAACTGGTACGCTCTATAATGACAGGATGGAGACCCTCGCCTTTAAAAAGGTCTTCGGAAAGGGTGCCTACAGGATTCCTGTAAATTCTATAAAATCACTTACAGGGCACTGTCTCGGTGCCTCAGGTGCGCTTGAGGCTATAATGGTTATACTTGCTATGAAAAGGGGATTGCTGCCACAGACGGCAAACTATAATGAAACCGACCCTGAATGTGACCTTGACTATATACCTAACAAACCGAGAAAGGCAGAAGTTGATATCTCCCTGTCTACATCCTCGGCCTTTGGAGGGAATAATGCGGCAGTTATTTTGAGTAAATGCCCCCTCACCCCCGCCCTCTCCCCTAAGGGGAGAGGAATGGTGAGGGGGAGCAGGAGGCCAGTAATTACAGGCATAGGTGTTGTTTCGCCAGTTGGTATTGGTAAGGATGATTTCTGTAAGGGTCTTCAAAATAAAAAGTCAGGTATTTCTGAAATAGGTTCATTCGACCCATCGCCTTATCAATATTTGTTCTCTTCAGAGATAAAAGACATTATCCCTGATGAATGGCTCGCCGCCAATTTAAACGAAACCCGATATGGAAAGGAACAGGAAGTCGCACAGGCTGACAGGTTCAGGAGGCTCGACAGGGTCTCCAGCCTTGCTATGATAGGTTCTCACCTCGCAATAACAGATTCAGGATTAACCCCTGATGGTGAAAGAAACGGTATAGTCCTGGGTACGGCATACGGTAGCCTCATAACAAACGAGAGGTTTTACAGGGATCTGCTCCTACTGGGGCCGGAGGGGGTGAGCCCCTTTCTTTTCCCCTACACAATTCCGAGTGCTGCTACAGGGGAGCTTGCTATAGAGTTTAAGATGAAAGGGGTGAACCTGACCATGAGTTCTGGCTGGACTTCCGGCCTCGATGCAATAGGTCTGGGATCACTTACGCTCAGGAAGAGACATGCCGATGCTATCCTTGCAGGAGGGGTTGACGCATACGGGGAGATACTCCATAAATGCCTGAGCAGGCTGAAGTCGCTCTCAAAGAGCAGGGATATAGTACCCTTTGAAGATAATGGATTTATCCCGGGAGAGGGGGCTTCTTTTTTTATAATTGAAGATATCTCCGGTGCCCTTAAAAGGGGTGCAGGGATCTATGCCGAGGTCATAGGATACGGATTCTCCTGTAACAGGGATTTTAATAGGGCAATAACGAGATCTATCGAGGATGCCCTCGGAGAGGCAGGATGCAACCCGGAAAGTATAGATGCCCTGTTTCTGAGCGCCAACTCTACTTTTATAGACAGGATCGAGCAGAAGGCTATAGGTTCTATATTCAGGCATAACCCTTCTCTTGTATATCTGAAACCACTTCTGGGTGAGACCTTCGGGGCGCACGGGCCTCTCTCTGTTGCTGCGGCATCCCTATGGAAAGAGAAATTTTCTGTTGTAGGAATACTGAGCCTCTGCTATACTAAAAAATCATCCTTTCTTATCCTTAAAAGGCCGTGAGAATAGACGAGTTAGAATTTAAAAACAAAGAAGAAATCAGGAAGGCACAGGAAAAGCTTTTAAGAGAGTCCCTGAATTACATCCTGAAAAACTCCCTTTTTTATAAAGAGAGGCTTAGTAAAATAGATCCAGGTGATGTTACCCTTGAAAATATAGGATCCCTTCCATTTACAACAAAAGAAGATCTTCAAAAAAGAAATAACGACTTTCTCTCTGTCCCTAAAAAGAGGGTTGTAGAATATGTTAATACCAGCGGGACAACTGGTGCACCGATATATATTGCCCTCTCATCAAATGACCTTATCCGCCTGAAGGAGAACGAGATGAAAAGTTTTACTACTGCAGGGGCAACCGATCAGGATACCTTTCAGCTTGCAGTGACCCTCGACAGCATGTTTATAGCAGGGATGGCATATTACCTCGGAATAACTGGGCTCGGTGCAAAGGCTATAAGGGTGGGTACGAAGAACACAAAGATGCACCTTAAGGTGATGAAGGAGCTTAGGCCGAACGGAATAGTGAGTGTACCGACATATCTTATCGCCTTGTCTAAGGAGGCAGAAAATGAAGGCATTAGACCTAAAGACCTTGGCCTCAAGAAGGCTGTCCTGATAGGAGAGAGTATAAAGAACAGGGATTTCAGCATGAATAATATCGGCAAGGCTATCCAGGAAATCTGGGACCTCGATCTCTATTCTACATACGGGAATACAGAGATTGCCACATCGATGTGCGAATGTAAGGTAAAGAGGGGAGGGCATATCCATCCCGACCTTGTTTACTGTGAGGTTATAAATGAGAAGGGTAATGTCCTGCCTGAAGGGGAAACAGGGGAGCTAACTGTTACTACCTTCAGAACAGAGGCAATGCCACTTATTAGATACAGGACAGGGGATATTACCTTTATGATAAACGAAAAATGTGAATGCGGAAGGAGCTCCCCGAGGATAGGACCGATCCTCGGAAGGGAGAAACAGGCAATAAAACTGAAAGGGACAGCAATCTACCCTTCTCAGGTTGAAGACATCCTTAACGGGATACCTGAAGTTGTAAATTATGTACTCGAGGCGTATATAGGCGATGACCACGGTGAGAAACTCCATGTGAGAGTCGGTTCCGGGAGAAGGGATGAGTTATTCAGGAAAGAGATAGGGAAAAAGATCAATGCCCATGCAAGGGTTACCCCGGAGATAACACTCCACGACCCTGAGATGATAAGGGACATGCAGTATAAAGAGGGAGACAGAAAGCCAAGAAGGTTTTTCGACAGGAGGGATAATGGAAAAGGTCTATGGCCTTGACCTTGACTGGAAAGAGATAGAAAGGGCGATGAGGGATGGCAGGCTCCTCACACTCGACCTCGAACTGAGCAGGAGGTGTAACCTCAGATGTATATACTGTTATACAAATGGAGGTGAGCCTTTAGAGAATGAGTTGACAACTGAAGAGATCTTCGATGTAATCGATCAGGCGGTCGATCTCGGCGCTAAAAAGGTGAGCATAGTAGGCGGAGGTGAACCACTTATATATCCTGATTTCTTTAAAATAACTGCTTACCTGAAGGGTAGAAATATCCCGACTATTGTTTTTACAAACGGAACTGCTATATCCAGAAAAATGGCAAAGAAACTTTCTGACCATAAGGTCTCTGTCTGTGTAAAGCTTAACAGTTTTAATAAAGAGATACAGGACTATCTGGCAGGCGGGATTAAGGGTACATACGAGAAGATAACCGAGGGTATCCAGAGACTTCTCGATGTGGGCTATCACGAGAATGGAATCCAGCTCGGTGTGGAAACGATAATATGCCGCCAGAACATAGAGGAACTACCTGATATATGGATGTGGGCAAGGGAGAAGGGGATTATACCATATTTTGAAACCATTACCCCGCAGGGGAGGGCAAGGAATAATTCCCTCTGGGTTTCACCAAAAGAGATCAAGGCGCTTTTTGAAAAACTCTCGGACATGGATAAGAAATATTTTGGATACAAATGGGAACCCAAACCTCCGATAGCCGCACTCACCTGTAACAGGTGTTATTATAGCTGTCTCATAACCTCCAACGGTAATGTTAACCCCTGTGCCGGAGTTGATATCGCTATAGGGAATATAAGGAATGACAGTCTCTCTTCGATCCTCAATAATTCATCGCTGCGTAAGGGACTAAGGAACATAAAAGAGAACCTTAAGGGTCCCTGCAGGGACTGTAACCTGAGTCCTTCCTGTTATGGATGCAGGGGAGTAGCATATCAGATGACAGGTGACCCTTTCGCATCAGACCCCACCTGCTGGAAGAATGAGTAATACTCGCAGAGTTGTAATTACTGGCCTTGGTATTATCACAGCAATAGGAAGTAACCTTACCGATTTCTGGCATAGCCTCATAGAGGGTAAATGCGGGATAAAAGAATTCGGGCTTTTCGACCACAGGGATTATCGGACACATATAGCCGCAGAGGTCAAAGAGATACCTGACTTTCAGACATCAGACTTCAGACATGGAGTATACAGAAAAGACAGACTTTCGAGAAGTGACAGGCTTGGCCTTTTGGCAACTAAGATGGCAATGGAAGATGCGTCTATCTTCCCCCATAATCCCCCCACCCCCCCTTTAGAAAAGGGGGGTAAGGGGGGATTTGAACTCCGAAATATGGGTGTCAGTATAGGCGTCGGTGTAGGAGGGATGCTTGCTGGAGAGGTCTATTATGAGGGTGTCTATAAAAGGAAGAAGGTAAAACCTTCTATTCTTATCTCACAACAGCCTGCAACAACCGCTGATCTTATTGCAGGTTACTGGGGTCTTACAGGCCCAAGGACAACTATCATGACAGCCTGCTCCTCGAGTGCAGTTGCACTGGGTCATGCCCTTGATATGATAAGACTCGGTTATCAGGATGCAATGATGGCCGGTGGCGTAGAATCTCTCTGCAGGCTTACATATAGCGGATTCAATTCCCTGAGACTGGTTGACCCCGAACCATGCAAACCTTTCGACATGAAAAGAAACGGTCTTTCCCTCGGAGAAGGGGCGGCCTTCCTTATACTCGAGGAACTCGGGCATGCAATCAAAAGGAGGGCAAGGATCTATGCAGAGTTTTCAGGCTATGGGTTAAGCTGTGATGCAGGACATATGACAGCCCCTCTACCAGACGGAGAAGGCGCGGCCATGGCAATAAAGAATGCGTTAGAAGATGCAGGAGTAACACCTAAAGATGTAGATTATATAAATGCCCACGGCACAGCTACGCCACTCAATGACCTTATGGAGACAAGGGCCATAAAGTCGGTCCTCGGCAATGATACAGGTGTTCCTGTAAGTTCAATCAAGGCGATGGTCGGTCACACCCTCGGCGCTGCAGGTGCAATAGAGGCCGTAGTATCTGTTCTCTCTATACATAATGGGATCATCCCTCCGACAATAAATTACTCTGCGAGAGACCCTGAATGTGATCTCGATTATGTTGCAAACAAAGCGAAGGAAGCGGATATAAATATTGCCCTCTCAAATTCATTTGCCTTTGGCGGAAATAACGCCTGTCTCGTCTTTAGAAGATGGAAAGAATAGTCATAACAGGAATAGGTCTCATCACCCCTATAGGGATAGGAAAAGAAGCTTTCTGGGCGAATGCCCTTAAGGGTATATCAGGGATAAGGGAGATAAGTTCATTCGATACAGCGAGGTTCTCATCCCATAAGGGTGCTGAGGTCAGGGAATTTAATCCTTCAGATTTTATAAGTTCATCGAACGAAAGAAAGATGGACAGGCTTTCCCATATTGCTGTGGCAGGAGCAAGGCTTGCATTAGAGGATGCAGGACTTAAGGAATTTTCCTGGCAAGATAGGGCAGGTGTTGTTATAGGTACAGCATACGGTAGCCTAAAAAGCACCTCTCAATATCTCAACGGACTTGTAGATTACGGTCCTTCGAGGGCAAATCCCTTTATCTTTCCTAATACCGTATCAAACGCACCTGCAAGTTATATAGCCATTGAACTCGAGATTAAAGGGCCAAATGTTACAGTCGTCCATAAGCAGTCGTCGGCAGAACAGGCAATTTTTTACGGATATAATCTTTTACGTAGAAAAAAAGCGGATATTATTATTACCGGAGGCTGCGATGAGATCTGCTGGATCCTTTATCAGGTCCATGACATTCTCAATGTCCTTGCAACCGGTAGCGAGCAATCCTGCCCTTATGACAGGAGGAGGAACGGTATTATTCTCGGAGAAGGGGCAGGGTTTTTAATACTTGAGAGGATGGAAGACGCTGTAAAAAGAAATGCAAGGATGTATGCAGAAATCGCAGGTTTTGGTTTCTATGGCACTCACGCCCCACTTCTCGGATGGGACGAAGAACCGACCGGTCTCTGTAAGGCCATGGAAGGGGCGATAAAGAACGGGGGACTTGTTCCTGAAGATATAGATTATATCTCAGCCTCTGCTGATTCTTCGAGCTTACTCGATGCCCTTGAATCAAAAGCTGTAAAGTCAGTATTTGGGAATAGCCATCCACCTGCTTCTTCTATAAAATCTATGATAGGCGAGATCGGGGCGTCAGGCGGGATAAAGGTGGCAGTGGCTTCTCTTTCAGTAAAAGAAGGTATAATCCCACCGACGATAAATTATAAAGACCCTGACCCTGAGTGTGATATCGACTGCGTGCCGAATGAATCGAGGAGGAAAAATATCGAAGCCGCCCTCGTCAATGGGTTCTCTACCGGCGGGAATCATTTATGTATTACTTTAAAAAAGGTGAATTGTGAAAGATTTTGACATTATTGTTATTGGAAGTGGGATTGGTGGACTGATTAGTGCAAGCCTTTTGTCTTCAAAGGGGTTTAAAGTTCTTGTAATAGAAAAACAGGGCAAGCCAGGAGGTTATTTGAGCTCGTTTATAAGAAAAGGATTTATTTTTAACTCGGTAGTAGATTGCATAGCAGGGGTTGGTCCGGAAAGAATAATAAGTCTTGTTCTTGAAAGGCTCGGTGCAGAAAGATTTATAGATTTTGTAAGGGTTGATCCTATACGTGCAAGCATATTCCCTGATGTCGAAATAAATGTGGACAGTGATATTAATGTATATATTAATAATCTTAAAAGCCTTTTCCCTTTTGAGAAAGATGGCATAGAAAATCTATTCAGGAAAATAGACGAAATATATTCTTTGATAGAGAAAATAAACAAATCACTTATCGGTGGCAGATTAGGGCCTTTTCCTGAATATAATATTCTTTATAAGTTTGTGAACGATTCTTACAGTGGTTTTATTGAAGATTTTATCACAGATAGAAGATTGATTTCCATCCTCTCAGACAGATGTCCCTTTATAGGGTTGCCACCCTCAAAGACTTCAGTATTATCGATGATATCACTGGTAATGTCCTATTTCAGAATGGGGGCATATCGCCCTGTCGGAGGGTACCAGAAACTTTCTGATACATTTGTTGATGGTATAATAAACAAGGGCGGGAAAGTAATCTTCAACAAGCAGGTAGAAAAGATACTTTTAGAAGGGGACCTCTGTTATGGTGTTCAGACCGCAGACAAAGAGATATATACAGGAAGGTTCATTATTTCCAATGCTGATTTCATGCATACATTCAGAGAACTAATAGGAGGTAAATATGTTTCCTCAGCAGAAGAAAGGCTGAGATGCCCTGGCATATCATCATCTTTCTTTATGGTGTACGTCGGGATCAGAGGGAGGCTATCTAATCTGCCGGGATGTTCGAGTATTGGTTATTTCCCATCCTACGATATGGAACATTTATTCAATCCCAAATCTGCTTTCGGGAATAAATCATCTCTCGGCATCACCGTCCCTACAATTGAAGATAAAACCCTTTCCCCTGACGGACACCATTCGCTGATACTTCATGAAATGGTCAACTTCGGGTTTGTTGAGCAATGGAATAAACATAAATCAGAGCTTATTGATAGATTGTTGCAAAAGGCAGAAAATCTTATCCCGGATATCAGAAAAAACATTGTGCATATTGAAGCAGCTACTCCGCTGACTTTAAAAAAATATACCTTTAATTATGAGGGTGCCGCATATGGCTGGAAACAGGTGCCCGGTTATATAAAACCTTTCAGGCATAACATGCATAATCTTTTTATAGCAGGACATTGGGGTGGAATGGGTGGAGGCGTATTAACATCAGCGTATTCCGGTTTTAAGTCTGCTGTTGAGATTTGCAGGAAAGAAGGAATATCAATTTAAATTGTGAGAGGAAGAATCGAAGAACCGGAGGTAATGGGGAATCATGAGGAGCTTGAGGTCTATAACCTCCAGGCGAAAAAATATCTCTACCCATTAGGGCATAAGAGGATCATTAAGTCGCTCTCGTCCTCAGGTATTTCTTCAGGCAGGGTATTGGACATCGGTTCAGGAACAGGGCTTCTCTGCATCGAGATCGCAAGGGGATTCAGGGATATTGAGGTCTTCGGTGTTGATATATCGATGGATATGCTGAATATCGCAAAGAAGGCAATCATAGATGAGGGATTAGGGTCAAGGGTAAAATTCATAAGGTCTGATGCCTCAAGTATTCCTTTCAAAAAGAATAGTTTTGAGGCAGTAGTAAGCTACGTCTCCCTCCACCACTGGAAGGATGCGGCCCCGGTATTCAATGAGGTGAAGAGGGTTTTGAAGAAAGACGGAACCGCCCTTATCTACGACCTCAGACGGAGAGAAGAAAATCTTATATTCGCCCCCTTGATAAGGGACAATTATATGAGGAATCTATTTGTGTCCTCTCTTATGGCATCTTACACCACTGAGGAAGCGGAGTCCATACTTCATAAATCAGATTTCGCAGAATGGAAGATAAGGACAAATGCGATTAACCTCGAGATAGAAGCGGTCGCAAAGTAGTCATATCCAGTTTCAATCCTTGTTTTATTGGTCTATGACTCGTAGAGAAGTATCTCTGAGACGCTTTTGAGTAGGGTTTCTTCCCCTTCACCCCAACCGTATAAGTTCAAGAGTTAAAGAGTTCCAGAGTTAATGAGTTTATTTTCAGCGCCCTGATTTTCAGTTTAAAAACTATTTCTTGCCTTTTCTTGCTTCATCAATCAATTGCACTGCCTTTTCTATGAAAAGCCTCTTCAGTTCTTTTACATCCAGAGGCTTCAAGAGCCTGAGCTTTAATTCTTCAGATGTATCCGGCAGATCCCTGACCTGTTCAAAGGCTATCGCAAGATAATATTTATCCATTCCCGGGTCTTTTTTCGATGCCTTATTGATCAATTCGTCAAGATTAAACTTGCCTTCTTTTATCAAAAAATAAATATCTACAAAATCTCTTTCCGCTGCCCTGCCGAAAAGGGCAAGAAGTTTGCCTGCTGCTATATCCATAAGGCTATCAACTATCAAACCATCTATCTCTTTGGTCCTTTCAAGCCTGTACGGACTGTCGAGGGCAATCTGAATTTTCATTGATTCATTGCCCCTGCTTGTTATCATCTCCACAAAGCTTTTAAAGTTTCTGACCATCTCAACTTTCATGCCTTTTTTCTCAAGAGATTGTAATAGTTTTCTCGAAATAAGCTGAATCATGTCTTCCACAGGGGTAAAAAAATCGAGGTCTTCAGAAAGTCTGTGATGAAGGTAATAAGCAGAAAGGGCAGAACCTCCTGTAAAATATAATTCCTTTGATTCTTCTATTCCTTTAAGGGTGTTAATGATCTCTTGCTGGAGTTCCGTCAATGGTCCCTTTTCTTTTCCACTCAAAGTAGTTCTCCCATAATTTCTTTATAGGTTTAGGCAAATAGAATTCTGGTAGTAACCTTTCAACTTCATTGAAGTCGAGGTCTTTAATATCTTCCATGCGGCCCTTTAGAAGAACCTGTTTAATCCACCATTTTCTGTTTTCTTTTTTATCAAGGTCTAATTCTTCAATATTTGTAAACCATGCTATGTGTTTCTTGTCATATGCGGTTTTCATTTATCAACTCCTGATTTTTGCATAATTTTACCAAATAATCAGCTCTTTATAAAGGACTAAATTGACAGTTTATCCCACCTCTCCCCCTTCACTCCATTTCTCGCTTGTTATCCATATCTCCGCCTTCTCAATCTTCACATTCCGATTAACATTTCCAGCAAAGGATTATGATAAATATTTAAAGTGTCGCTCCCTTTTAAAAATCCTGCAATTACTTTTTTCCTCTTTTTGCTTCTTCAATCAGTCTTATCGCCACTTCTACTTAAATCTCTGTTCGGCAATTTCCCATCAGATTCCTCTGAGTATATTAAGTATCGAACTAAGCTTTATCCCTTTCCCCCTGATACCGCTCAGGAGTCCCCTGAAGATCCTCGACGGAGTTACATAGAAGGAAATGTATGCCTGCCTGACGAGTCTCTCTACTTCTTCTTTTTTGAGATGGTCAAGGGTTACGACAGAATGGAGACAGTCATACAGATCCCAGTCGTATGTCGTAATCCTATCTTTAACATCTTCGAACAGTTTCGTCCCCGGATAGGGTGTGAGGATAGAAAACTGTGCAGCCTCAGGCCTCAGTTCCTTTGCAAATCTTATGGTATCCCTTGCCATTTCCTCAGTCTCATCAATACCACCTATTATGAAGCTTGCATGGGTTTCAATTCCGTATCTTCTTAGCAGGTTTATTGTTTCCTTCGCGTCTGAGGCCTTAGTCCTTTTTTTATGACCTTCGAGGAATTCCTGCCTTCCGCTCTCGAACCCTATAAAGGTATACCTTGCCCCTGCCTCTGCCATCTTCTTTACCATACCTTCATTCCTTAAAAGTATATCAGCCCTCGAAAAGCACCACCAGTAAATGTCTATCCCTCTCCTAATTATCTCATCGCATATCTCTATAACCCTTCTTGGGTTGAGTGTGAAGTTATCGTCGAGGAATGCTATTGCATTGAAACCGTAATTATTCACAATGTGTTCTATCTCATTGACGACACTCTCAGGTTTCCTCGCCCTCCAGCTATAGCCGCTGAACTCAGAGGATGCACAGAAGGTGCAACCGTATGGGCACCCCCTGCTCGTAATCATTGATGTCACTTTTCTCTTCCCCATCTCGAGGGTCCTGTAAGAGTGCATTGGAAGGATATCCCTCGAAGGGAGCGGCAATGAATCAAGATCGGTTACAGGTTTTCTGGCAGGGGTTCTATGGACACCTCCGTTATTGTGAAAACTTATCCCTTTTACTCCATAAGGCGATAGACCTCCTTTTATCGCCTCAAGTAGTTCAAGTGCTGTCTCTTCACCTTCTCCCCTTATAACGAAATCTGCACCGTTCCTCAGGGCATCCTCGTCGAGGAATGTGGGATGTGGACCTCCCATGATGACAGTGCGGCCTTCTCCTTTTGCGGACTTTGCTATCCGGAGGCCTTCCTTGTAACGCATCGCATCTGCAGAGATCCCCACAACATCGTACCTTGAGAGTTCAGGCTCCTTCCCGGACACCTTCATATCGAAGATCTCCACATCATAGTTATTCCCTCTAAGTACAGAGGCTATATATGCGAGACCGAGTGGCGGGAGAATGAAACCGACCTTACGGTATATGTCAGAACTGCCGGGATATATGAGAAGGACTTTCATCTCTATTCAAAGGGTGTAATCACCTTTACTCCGGGAGGTGGTTTAAAGGTAAAAAAATCTGATGGGATTTTTCCATTAACCCTTATCTCTTTGAACTCTATTATAGTATGGTCCCCTCCTGGCTCAAAGATCTGGACCTTCCCGGGAACCCCTATCTTCCTTTCTATTAATAAGGTTATTTTCTCAAATACCCTTCTGCTTTCCTTTTCTTTAGGACGGAGTTCCAGGGAAATAAATCCGCTGGGGGAATCAGAAATGATAGATATATCCCAGTACTTCCTGAGGGTTTCTATCTCAAGGCCATAGGCGAGAGGAAATTTCCTGATCATCCTCTCGATGTTCTTGTATCTCTCTGCCTCTTTGAGGTTAGGATAATAGAGCCATGCCTCATTTCCGTTAAACACCATCAGGAGGTTACTCCCTTTTGTATAGCGCCAGTGGATGAGGTTAGGTCTTTTGAAGACTGCATGTCCCTCAGATACGATCTTATCCGACATAAGAGATGTTACCTTTGTCTGAATAAAATCCGCCTCCCATGTATCTATTGCCTTCTGCTTTTCCTCGAGGTCCTTAAGGGCTTTTTCAATCTCCCCAAAAGAGTTAACAGGTAAAAAAATCAATAGAATTAATAATGAAAAAATAAAATTTAAAATGTGAAAATCCCCCCACAACCCCCCTTTGTTAATAATCCCCCTAAGTCCCCCTTTACTAAAGGAGGATTGAGGGGGATTAAGGAATTCAACAATTTGAAATTTCAAGGATTGCCCTCCCATTTCCCGCAGGTGCCACCCCAGGAGGCTATAGCACCTTCTTCTCCTGCTATAGAAACAACGGTGCAGCTATTTGAGCAATCCTCACAGGTAAAGGTCTTTGTAGCGAGTATCTCCCTTGCAATCGAAAACCCCCTGAAGTTTGAACCATTGTCTCCCCTGTTTTCCATTGAAAGTATAGCAGCACCGATGGCACCCATAATCAAGTGGTTCTGCACAACCTCTACTTCTTTCTTCAACTCCTCCTCAAAGGCCTTCTTTATTCCCTTATTTGCCGCAACCCCACCCTGAAAGACAACAGGCTCAAGGATTTCCTTACCCCTTCCGAGGTTATTGAGGTAGTTCCTTACGAGTGCCTCGCAGAGGCCTGCGATTATGTCCTCAACCTTATGGCCTGACTGCTGTTTATGGATCATGTCTGACTCTGCGAAGACCGTGCACCTTCCTGCCAACCTGACAGGCGATGATGATGAAAGGGCATATTCCCCGAACTCCTCGATAGGGATGCCGAGGCGGGAGGCCTGATGGTCAAGAAATGAACCTGTCCCTGCAGCACAGACTGTGTTCATCGCAAAATCAACTACAACACCGTTCCTGATAATTATAAGCTTTGAATCCTGCCCTCCTATCTCGAGGATTGTCCTCACCTCAGGCATACAGTCTATCGCTGCTACAGCATGGGCTATAATCTCATTCTTTATGACATCTGCACCGAGGAGGTGCCCTGCCAGGTTCCTTCCGCTTCCTGTAGCCCCGACACCGAGGACAGTGAGCCCGTTACCTGTGTCCCTTTCGAGTAATTTCAATGCCTCCTGGATGGCGACTATGGGCTGGCCTTTCGTCCTCGTGTAAAGCTGCCAGCGGACATCCTTCCTTTCATCGAGGAGGACAAGTTTTGTCGTTACCGAACCGACATCAATGCCTAAATAGCCTTTCATTTTCTTTTCCGCTTTATCATATCCACAAAGGCCTCGAGCCTTGTAATCAAATTCGTCTCTGACATCTGCTCATCAAAGACAAGGGATATAACAGGATAATTCAAATCCTTCCTTATCCTCTCAAGAATTGTAAATGCCACAAGCTCGGGCATGCATGTAAATGGCATCAGATGGATAACGCCATCGATCCTCTTCCTGTGAAAAAGTATCGTCTTTCCCACAGACTCAATACTCTCCCCGCCTGCAGGGTATCTGAGATATGGATATGCCCATTTTGTAGCGAGCTTGTTCTGGTTCCTCCTGAAGGGCTTGAACCTGAAACGGTCATTAAGCCAGTCACCGAGCCAGACACCCCTCACGACCTCGACTCCCAGCTCCCCGAGCTTCTTTTCGATGTTCATATTTGCAAAGGGCTCTATCACTATGAAGATCTCACCGAGTATTCCTATCTTTAAAGGTTTTATATCTTTCCGGATAGAAACCTTTTTGAATATTCCCCTCACCTTTAATTCTGCCCAGAAGAGAGATCCAAATGTAAGCGATAAATCGATAATGCTGATTGCGTCTCTGAGCGCCTCGTCAGTTTCCCCCTTTCTCTTTTCTCTCGGCTTGTAGTAATGATATAACTTCATTGCCCTGTCGAGGGCTGACATCCTCATAAGGATTAGATAGAATACCGTATATGCCTTCCATTTATTTGAGAGGCCTCCGATCTCTTTTATGGTCATGACCATATCCCTGAGGCTATCAGGGTTATCAGTCCTCCCCATGGAAAATTTATATCCCAGGTTCTTAAGTATCTGTTCCTGTATTACGCCGTAATAGCCGAACCGGCATGGCCCATAGCCTCCAGGCATGATGATACTGTCGGCACCTTTATCGAGGGCCTCTATCATATTACCCAGGTTCAGCTTAAAAGGGATGCAGGCATATTCTGGTGAGTATTTAACTCCGAGGTTAAGTGTGTTTGTATTCGGTCTTGGAGGCGGCAACATATCTACACCGAGGTTCCTTAAGACCCTTGTGTATGCGATATCGAGAAGGCCCATATGGGGGACTGTGAGTCTCATGCCTCACCTCTTTTCCTTCTTATCATGTCGAGAAAACCTTCGATCCTCGTAAGAACACCTACATCGGATGTATGTTCATCGAGATAGAGGACCATATAGGGAATATCATCCATCTTTTTTTTGAGGCCGTTTATTATCTCTGAAGTAAAAGAGTCAGGCCCGCAGGCAACGGATACGAGATTTATTATGCCATCAACCACGCTTTTCTTCATGAAGTGATAAGCCGAGGTTACTACCTCTTTCCCGGTACTCCAGTATAATACCTTAGGCAAGAGTGACATTGCTTTCTTTATTTCCTCCTGTGAAAACATGGTCTTTATCTTTACATCAGCACCGAGTGATTTAAGTCTCTGGATAATTGACCGATTGATACAGGAATCGTAAAGGACATAGGGCCTTCCCAGGAGGGCAATCTTTAAATCGCCTGATGACGAGCTATCATTATATGTAATAGCACCGGCCGAACTCAATGCCTTGCTGTAGGCGGATTCGATTACTCTTTTATCTTTCCTAAGGACATTGCTTATACTATCAAAAAACTCTTTAAGCCCACCCTTTTTTATATTCATCGGAGAATCTATGACCGGAGGGAGGGGGCTGATCGCTGCCCTCACCATATCAGGAAGGCCAAGGAACTTGGGACACATATAGGCGTCCTCTTCGATACTTATATATCTCGGTATAAAGAGGAAATCTACAGAGTCTTTTATCTCATGGACATGGCCGAGAAATGTCTTTACAGGGAGGCAAAGGTCTCCCCCTGTGGAACCGATACCCCTCCTTACTACCCTGTCAGTAGTATTTCCTGATACAATGACATTCAGACCCAGTTCTTCAAGAAATGCCTTCCAGACAGGGAAAAACTCGTAATAAAGGAGGGCCCGGGGGATCCCCACACTGATTTTACTCATCTGTTTCATCAAAGCCGAGACATCGCTAAGGGTTTGATTATACCAGAGGTAGCTTTTCTATGCAAATAGAAATGATGTTATAATACCCTGTGTCCAAATACATCATTATAATAATCCTTTTCATCCTTCCCATTGCCGCAGAGGCAAAGACAAAATATTCTATCGATGCAACCTTTGACCCTGACAGGAATACAATTCATGGTTTTCTTAATGTACATCTCGATGGGATGGAAACCCCTTCCCTTATTCTTTATCCCAATATCTATCAGAAAGAAGTAGCCCCGGAGAGTTATCCTGTAAGGTTTGACCCTGGCTCGATGGGTATAATCTCTATAACAGATGGAGAAGGCAATCCTTTAGAATTAAAACCTGTTGATAGTTCACGGTTCACTGTTCACGGTTCACTGTTCACGGTAATCAGGATAGAATTCATAACAAAGATCCCTGAGAGACTCGGACTCTTCGGTTATCATGGCGGTATTACAACACTTAACGGCGGATGGCATCCGATCATCTCGTATTCCCCTGATGGTGAACTGCCCTCTTCTGACTTTACGGTCAGATTCACAGCCCCTTCTTTTTATAATATCCTTCATACAGGAATAATGATCAAGGACGAATATGACATGGATAAAAGGGTCTTTGAATTTGAGGCGACTGATATAAAGTCTCCGACTCTGATCGTCTCTAAACGGTTTATCAAAAAGGAGACCATGAACGGCGCAATCCCTTTTGAGTTTTTCTTCCTTAAAAAGGATGAATGGTATATAGAAAAGGCATCGGAAGTCCTGAATCATGCAACTGACTTTTTCAGAAGGAGTTTCTCTGACCCTGGAACCGTGCCGGTAAGGGTAGGCGAGGTCTATCTATATTCAGATATGGCTATTGCAGGGGAAGATGTAATACTTATAAATAACAGGATGTTCAAGGTCTATCCCTACCTTATGAGGTTTCATGAGATACAACTTGTTAAATCACTTTATACAATCTTCTGGAGGAGGATACTTAAAGACGAGGGCTGGGTTGCAGAAGGCATGGCAGAGTATTCAACGGAGTTATACCTCAAGGAGAGATACCCTGAAAGGCCTGACCTTGCGAAGTCAATAAAGTTATTTTCCTTTATCCCTGCGGTGGACGAAGTCATGCATTCCCCAAGGCTCCCCTACCGTAATGCATATTTTAATAATGAAAGACACACAGGTGCAAGTGAGGATATACGGTTCTTTAACAACAGAAGACTTGAAGGAGGAAGGGTATTTTCAAAGCTGAGAGACCTCATAGGTGAGGAAAGATTTAAAGAGATTATTAAAGAATATATCAGATCCCCCGGGCCATTCAGGGGGATTTCCGAAGATATTGCGAAGAAAGACCTCAACTGGTTCTATAACCAGTGGCTGAAGGAAGTACCTCCCACAGACTATTACCTCAAGGGGATAAAAAGGGAGCAAGATGAAGACCGTTATCTGACAAAGATTACAATCGGGAAGAACGGAAAGGCAATAGAGCCGGTTGAACTTTACATGAAAGATGCCGAAGGCGATGAAGATAAAATCCTCTGGGATGGAAAAGACGGGGAATTTGTTTTGAAAAGATATACCACGTCACCCATAAAGGTTGTAGAGATAGACCCTGAGAAGATGCTTTCAGATATGTACCGTCACAATAACCGTACTCCCCAGCGCTGGAAGTTCCTTCTCCACAGGTTCAGGCTTAGCTACGATTTCCAAACATACACAGTAGAGGCAAATATCCAGGTATCACTCCAGAGGTTCTATGACCCCAACAACAGGTTTATATTTAACTATTACCACTGGTTTGAACTCGATGGGATAAGAGGCGGGTATGAATACAGATGGAAGAATAAAAGCCTTTATGCATCCATGGGGCTCGAAAAACTTTCAGGAGAATTTTCGAGATACGGGGATGGGAGATATGTTGTAAGCCCTCTTTTAATATACAGAGACGGAGGTATTGAGACATCACTTGAATTTTCCACAAAAGACCTCGGAAGTGACTACTCGTACTATAAACTCCAGTTAACTGCAATAAAGGAATTTCAGATAACTAAGAAAGAATCAATAGCGCTGAGGACTATACTGGGCATATCAGATGGAGATAGGCCGGAACATAAGCTATTCTTCCTCGGTGGAATCAACGGGGCAAGGGGTTTCTCGAAGGCTGACGACAGGGGAGAGAATATCGCCCTCTTTACCGCAGAGTACCGTTTCCCGCTTATCCATGATCTGGACGAAGATTTCTTTGGCCTTCTTACTGCCCATACCTTACAGGTCGCCCTTTTTGCAGATACAGGTATGGTCTTGGATAGAAAGGATGTCTTTCGTTTCAGGGAATATAGACATGATATCGGGATAGGTTTCCGCTTCCATTCAAACCTCTTGGGAATCTATCCTGGGATAGGAAGGGTTGATGTGGCAATACCAATCGGGCCTGATGTGGAACATCGCCCTGCCTTTTACCTCAGCATAGGACAGTCATTTTAGGGACTCTCAGGAAGCATGACGTTCCAGTCAGGGGATCAATACTATTTTACCAAATGCCTTTGATTCGATGACCTCGTGGTGTGTAAGTGCTGCTTCAGATAAAGGATATTCCCGACCGATAACAGGACGTAGAGTTCGGTTTTCGAGACCTGCTATGAGTGCGGAATGGATGCTAAATGTTTCATTTTCTGATGCGCTCATAAGGATCATCCCGAGGATTGAGGCATTCCTGACCATGGTGTTGCGGGGGTCGATCTCAACGGTCCCCCGGCTTCCAATAACCACAACCCTTCCATTCTTTGCAAGAATAGTAAGGTCTTTGCCAAGATTGACATTCGCAAGCATTTCGAGGATGACATCTACACCCTTACCATCGGTAGTCCTGAGTATCTCTTCCAGATAGCCCGGTGAATTATGGTCAAAGACATGATGGGCACCCTGTTCGATAACAAGTCCCCTTCCTTTTTCAGTGCCGCTTGTCCCGATGACCTTCATTCCTGATGCCCTTGCAAACTGGACTGCTGCAATACCAACACCGCCGCTTGCGCCATGGACAAGGACGGTCTCTCCGGGTATAGCATGTGCTCGATAGAAAAGTGCGTAATAGGCGGTGGCATAAGGCGTACCGATCGCAGCGCCCTGTTTGAAAGTTATCTTTTCAGGCAGGTGATATACTTGAGACTCCTTGCACAGGGCCTTTTCAGCATAGGAACCGCTGATCGTTCCTGCAGTGTATACCCTATCTCCGACCTTGACACGGGTTACCCCTTCACCGGAAGATTCGACGATACCTGCCCCATCCATACCCGGGGTGTAAGGTAATGGAGGTTTAAATGGATAGAGCCCTGAACGGATGTATGTATCAACAGGGTTTAATCCGGCTGCGTGGATTTTTACAACGACCTCTCCCTTAGCAGGTTTCGGATCTTCTGTCTCTTCTAATTTCATTACCTCAGGGTTTCCGAATTCATGGACATGGATTGCCTTCATGGTTATCCTCCTAAAAGGAATTATATCAGACTATAAGAATTGTTGACATCATTATGTATAGGGAATATAATTCGATAAATTATTGTCAGCGACTGGTAGAGAAGAATATATATTATGCCAAAGGCAGCAGAACTCAAAGAGGGTGACTTGGTTGAGGAGGTCTTTCAGGTAAAAAGGAAAGGTCTCTATACCTCGCAGAACGGTAATCCCTATCTAAGTATGAGACTTTCTGACAGGACAGGTGAAATAGAGGGGAGGCTCTGGTCCACAGGGATCTCTTCCACAGGATCCTCCGGAGGAGAAGGGATAGAGGACTGGACAAAGAACCTCACTGAAGGGGATTTCCTGAAAATTAAAGGGAAGGTTATTGCCTTCAAAGGCCATCTCCAAATAAATATTAAAGAGATGAATGTGGTGCAGGATGTGGATATCAGAGAGTTCCTCCCTGTCTCAGCAAGGGATATCGGAGAGATGGTTAAAGAGGTAAGGGGGTATATAGGGACAATAAATGACCCTTATCTTCATAAACTTCTTGACTCTTTTTTTGGTAATGATGAATTCATGTCGCTCTTTAAAAAGGCCCCTGCTGCAAAGGAAATCCACCATGTCTATCTTGGAGGACTGCTCGAACACACACTTGAGGTAACAAAACTCTGTCTTGAATCCGTGAATCATTTTAAGAACATCAATAGAGACCTGCTTGTTGCAGGGGCACTGCTCCATGATATAGGGAAGGTCTATGAATTCAGCTATGACAGATTTATCGATTATTCAACGCAGGGAAGGCTCCTTGGCCATATCGCTATAGGGGTAGGTCTTCTCGAAGAAAAAGTAAGAGAGATAAAAGGATTTCCAGGGGAATCAAAAATGCTCCTCGAACATCTCATTATAAGCCATCACGGGGAGAATGAATATGGTTCTCCCATAGTACCAAAGACAGTTGAGGCACTGATCCTGTATTCCCTGGATAATTTGAACGCAAAGGTGAACTGTTTTCAATCTTTTATGGAAAGAGAGGGTACAGAAGAGGGTAAATGGACAAGCTATCACAAAATTCTCGAGAGACACCTTTACAGGAGCTTAGAGGGACAGGGTTAACCCTTCCGAATGCCCTGACCGTCCTCCGTATAATACTTGTCCCTTTCTTTATAGGGGCGCTGAGCTACGGATATTACGGCTATGCTGTTATCTTCTTTGCCGTGGCAGGGCTTACGGACTTACTGGACGGGCTTCTTGCGAGGATAAAACACCAGAAGACAAAACTGGGCGCCTTGCTCGATCCCGTGGCTGATAAGGCCCTTCTTGTATCTTCCTTTATAACGTTGACAATGCTCGAATGGATACCTAAATGGCTTACTATAGTCGTTATAAGCAGGGATGCAATCCTTATCATCGGAAATCTGAGTATATATATCCTTACAGGTGATCTCAAGGTATCACCGAGTATCCTCGGTAAGCTGACGACAAACTCTCAGGTCCTCCTCATAGCCATAATCCTTGTTACAATAAACCTCGGTTTCCAGCCCAATGAGAGCGGCGCACTTTATCTTCCTGTCTTTTTATGGTTAAGCGGCATTTTAACTCTGGTCTCAGGACTTCACTATATCTATGTAGGGTTAAAGATAGTGTCATAAGCTATTAAATGAATGAATCAGACCTTGAGAAATAGAATCACTGTTACTGCAGGCATCCTTCTAACTCTCATCACAGGTTATCTGCTAAGAGATGTACTTACACCATTTCTGTTTGCCTTCATCCTTGCCTATATATTGAATCCTCTTGTAGAGCTCCTTGAGAAATGGAAGATATCGCGGGGACTATCAATTTCCATAATTCTTCTTTTCCTCTCCGGAATTTTTATCTCAGGGATTGTTTTTATCGTCCCTATAATCCAGTATGAGATAAGTCTCCTTATAAAGAAGATGCCCGGGTATCTGGAGTTGATAAAGGCAAATGTAATTCCTTATATTGAGGAAAGACTCAATATCAAGATACCTGCGACAGCAGATGAGATTTTCAATGAGGCAATCCTGAGGGTCAATGGCCTATCCCCTGAGACTATCTCACCGATAGTATCCTTTATCGGCAGGGCATTTTCAAGCCTCTGGGGAATATTTGGTGCATTATTGAGTATCGTAATTATCCCTGTAGTTACCATCTATCTGCTTAAGGATTTCAAGGTTATAAAAGAAAGGGTAAAGGAATATATTCCAAGGGGTAAAAAGAAACTCTGGATTGAGAAGATAGATGAGGTAAATACAATACTCGGTAAGTTCCTCAGGGGCCAGCTCCTCATTGCCTTTATAGAGGGAGTAATATTCAGTATTGGCCTTTCCCTGATAGGGATAGACATGGCTATCCTCGTAGGGATCATGGCAGGGTTAGGAAGCATTGTCCCTTATTTAGGGTTTTTCTTTGGTCTTTCTGTATCTATCATTTTATCCCTGCTCGAATTTCATGACTTCGCACATATCCTGTGGGTACTGGCTCTCTTCGGAGGGGTCCAGGCCCTTGAGACTGTAGTCTTATCACCAAAGATAATGGGGAAGAAGGTCGGGCTACACCCTGTAATCATAATCCTTTCGATAATGACAGGAGGGTATATATTCGGATTCTTCGGCATCCTCCTTGCTGTACCTTTTACTGCGGTAATGAAGGTTTTTTTAACAAGTTCGTTAGAAAGTTACAGGAAGTCAGCATTTTATCTCGAAGAATAGATATTCTATGATAAGCAATGGCGTCAAAATAGAAAGTATTCATCCAGGAAGTATAGGGGATAAGGCCGGTATAAAGCAAGGAGACTATCTCCTCAGTATAAACGACAAGGTCGTGAGGGATGTTATTGACTACCATTTCTATATGCAGGAAGAAAGACTGAAAGTCGAACTAAGAAATGAGAACGGTAAGCAGCGGGAGATAGAAATCGGGAAAGAAGAATCGGAAGACCTTGGTTTAGCTCTCTCTCCTTTCAAGATAAGACGGTGCAGGAACAGGTGCATATTCTGCTTTGTGAGCAATCTCCCCAGGGGTATGAGGAAAAGTCTCTATATAAAGGATGAAGATTACAGGATGTCCTTTCTCTATGGAAATTATGTAACCCTCACAAATCTATCCGCTGAGGATAAAAAGAGGATATATGAGGAGAGGCTTTCTCCGCTCTATATCTCTGTCCATGCCACCGACAAAAAGCTCCGTAACCATATACTGGAAAATCCCAATGCACCGGATATTATGAAAGAAATAAAGGAGCTTGTCTCACATAAAATCAGGATACATGCCCAGATAGTCTTATGTCCGGGTATTAATGACGGGAGTCATCTAATGAAGACGGTTGAGGATCTCGGTAAGTTCTATCCCTATGTCTCGTCTATAGCAGTCGTCCCTGTGGGGCTTACTAAATACAGAAAGAACCCCGATCTCAGACCCTACACACAGGATGAGGCGATCGGAGTGGTTAGGTCACTTGAACATGTAAGAAAGAGGTTCAGGAAAAAATATGGAGACACCTTTGTATATCCCTCTGACGAGTTTTATATAAAGGCAGGTCTGGATTTTCCACCTCTTAAGGAATACGGCGATTTCCCTCAGATTGAAAACGGGGTCGGTTTGGTTCCGGTCTTTATAGATAGATTCGAGAAGGGTGTTTCGGAAATTAAGAAAACAGCGGACAGAGGAAAAGTTTTTACAACATTCACGGGTGTTTCTTTCTCCCCTTTACTGAAAAGACTGGTCGAAGACCCAACCTCTATGAGCCGTGGCTCACGAGCCATAGGCCATAGGGCGGACAAATCAAATAAGTCCGGTATTCCAGAACTTGAAGTGATTACAGTTGAAAACAGGTTCTTCGGGGATTCGGTTACTGTAACCGGTTTGCTGACAGGACAGGATATAATCGGGGCATTAAAAGGAAATATCTCAGGAGATACCATCTTAATCCCATCCGTTACCCTGAGAGACGGTGGGGATATGTTTCTTGACGGTATGACACCCGGGGACATCGAGAATGCCGTTGGTGTCAGGACAAAGGTGATTGATGCAACAGCAGAGGGACTGATAGGGGCGCTAATCCAATGATGATCACAGGTAAGACAAAGATTATCGGAATATTCGGTTATCCTGTGGAGCATACCCTGTCCCCATACATGCATAATGCGGCCTTTGAGGCTATGGGGCTTGATTACTGTTATATTCCATTCAGGGTTCGCCCTGAGAATCTTAAGACAGCTATCAATTCGATTAAGGCACTCAGCCTGCAGGGTGTGAATATCACCATACCCCATAAAGAGGCGATAATACCTTATCTTGATGAACTTGACAGAGAGGCTGAACTAATAGGGGCGGTAAATACGGTGCTTAATAAAGAGAAGAGGTTAATAGGCTATAACACTGATGGGAGAGGGTTTGTGAGGTCTCTCAGGGAAGATGGAAGAATAGATCCGAGGGGAAAGAAGATAATGATTATTGGGGCAGGAGGTGCGGCAAGGGCAATAGCCTTCACACTTGCAATCGAAGGTGCGGGAAAGATATTTATAAAGGATATTATAGAGGAAAAGGCAAAAGAACTTTCATCCGCAATAAGTAACAAGATATCCGCAGAGGCAATATACATAAAGGATTTAAAAGATAGGATAGGAGATGTCGATATTCTGATCAATGCCACTCCACTTGGAATGAAGAAAGAAGACCCTCTTCCAGTTTTGCCTGAGTTACTTTCACAAGGGCTGATTGTCTATGATATCGTCTATAACCCTCCTGAGACGCCCCTTCTTAAAGAAGCAAAGAAAAGAGGTGCAAAGACACTGGGAGGTCTCGGTATGCTCCTCTATCAGGGCGCCCTTTCCTTCAAGATCTGGACAGGCCAGGAACCACCTGTAGATGTGATGAGAAAAGAGCTCGAGAATAAAATAGTGTAGAGATATAAGTATTGAAAGAAATTAATTCTAAGTATTATACCTACAAGTACGCAAAATTGACTACGATTAAAACTTATTGATTGCTGGTTGTAATGTGCATAACGCCCGAAGTGTGCGGTGGCGGAATGCTATTCGCACGAGTGATTTGCTATGCCCCTATTATTTCGTTAAGTCCTTCAATAACCTGATCCAGTTCCTCTGGAGATGCCTTGCCAATCATTTTTCCAATCCTCTCAACAGAAAGCGTCCGAATCTGACTTATTTTGACCCATGATCGTTTGGGCAAATCCTCAGTCTTTAATTCAATAGTAAGTGGAAAACCTGCTCGTTGTGGTTTACTCGTAATAGCTACCGCGATAACAGTTCCAGAACGTTCATTAAAAATGTCGTGGCTTAAAATCAAAACGGGCCGTAAGCCTGCCTGCTCACGACCCCTCACAGGGTTCAAGTCAGCCCATCTGATATCGCCCCTCAGTATTCTGGCCATTTGCTCAAATCCTCAGCTAATCCTTCTTCTGCCATTGCCTTTTCAAAAGCCCTGTCGAGCTTAGCGCATTCTTTGGCCAAACGGGTGCGTTTCATTTTTGAAAGCTTTTCTTCTACAGCATTCTGAATTGCCTGGCTGCGGTTTTGAAATAAATGCCTATCGACGAGATGGTCTATCTCTTCCACAAATTTTTCATCCAAGGTTATTGCAATTTTTGTTTTTCCCATAAGCACCCCTGGTATTACTTTACATCATACCGATCTCTTTGTCAATTACTTTAAGGGAAAGGAATAAGGGGGATCATTAAATCTTGTTGCTAATTTTTCAGAAATATGATTTTTTGAAATCAGAAAAGGAAGAACGGAGCCTTTTCTTTTCGGATACGATCTTCTTTTCTGCAAGGATTTTCTCTTTTGCCCTTCTTGAACGTTTTCTCTTCTGGCGGCGGATTTTCTCTATCCTCTGCCTCTCTTCGCTTTCCTTGCCTTTTATCAATTGCTCAATCTTCTTTACAAGTATCGCTCTTGCGTGATAACGGTTCAGCGCCTGAGACCTCTCCTTCTGGCATTTGACCTCAATTCCGGTCGGGATGTGTTTGAGATAAACGCATGTCGAGGCCTTATTTACTTTCTGCCCGCCTCTCCCCCCTGAACGAACAAACGACTCCTCTACATCCTTTTCATAGATGTTCAGGGAATACATTTTTGCTTTTAGTGTGTTTTCCTTCGCAGGACTTACAGAAAATATTCCCATAGTATATCAGAGTATCCCCTTGAGTCTTAGAAATAGTTTATCTATTTCTCCTGTCTCTTCTACTATTTTTTTAAGGATATTTGCCTCTTCTTCCTTGAGGAGGGTCTCCATTTTCCCTGCCCATTCCTTATAGGTATCCCTGTGAGACCTGTTATGTTCAATCCAGTGTTCAAGGAGCTTTTTGATTTTATCAATGTCTGACATTTTGCCGGTAACCTCCTTTATAGCATTATTTATATCGTATGATTCAGCGAGATGTTCATGTTCGTGTTCTGCATAATGGCTATGGTCATGGATAAACCAGGCATGCCTGTGCGGATGTTTATGAATGAGATTTGCAGTAAGAAGAGCCTCTCTGTCTTTCAGGATTTCATGAGGAGTCCCCTCTCTGAGCAAATTATGATTTTCTCCGAGAACAAGGGTTCTATCAGATATATCTTCGATGAGGGCAAGGTCATGGGTGGCTGTAATTATGGTCTTTCCGGATTCCCTGAGTTTCTGGATCATGTCGATCACATCGACCTGACTCCTCGGGTCAAGGCCGCTTGTTGGTTCATCTAATAGCAGGATATCGGGGTTGATACTCAGGCATGTACCGAGTGCTACCTTCTTCATTTCTCCCATACTCAGATCCCAGGGACCTCTGTCCCTCAGATGTTCGATTTCGAGGAGTCTGAGAAGATCATCAACCCTGCCAGCCACCTCATCCTTCTCAAGGCCGATCTGCACAGGTCCAAATGAAAGCTCATCCCATACACTCAGAGAGAATAGCTGTGCCTGCGGGTTCTGGAAGAGAAGGGCTATCCTCTGCCTGAACTCTGAAGGGAAACCATTCCTTATTATTTTTCCGAATACACTGAGACTGCCTGATTCTGGTTCGATGAGACCGTCAAGAAGATAGAGGAGTGTTGATTTGCCTGAGCCATTCGTTCCTATTATTGTAATGCTTTCACTATCTCTCACATTAAAAGAGATATTATCGATTGCATTCTTACTACCCTTATATGTGTAGGAAATATTTTTTATTCCAAAGACTTCCAAAGCATCACCCCCGCAAATATTATGCTTACGATAACCCAGATAGTATCTGCACCTGAAAAATCTTTAACTTTGAACTTTGAACTTTTAACTTCAAACTTGTAGTTATATCCTCTCGCCTCCATCGCCCTTTCAAGATCATTACTAAGCCTCAAGCTCAGCGAAAATAAAAGACCTATCCTTGATGCAACCAATCTCTGCTGGACAGGAACGCTGACTGCAGAGATGCTCCTCGATTTAATGCCCATTATTAACTGCTCAACCTTCTGGACAAGGAAGAAGATGTATCTGTAACTTACAGATACTATTGACTTCAGGGTCCCCGGCATAAAATATGTAATAGTTTTTATCAGCCTGTTAGGAGGGGTTGTAAGTGTTATTAAGAATAAGATAGAGACCGAGGTTATGACACGAAATATCAAAGTTAATGCGCTGAAGACACCCTGCCTTGTCAGAGAGATTACTGCCGGGATCTCTATTGGTCCGACATTATGAGGTGCATCGGATCTATATAAAAACAATAGTGGGTCTCCATTTACGATAAAACTGAATGAGGCAGGGAAGGCAATGATAGTTGTAAACAGGAATACAGGAAGGAGTCTTTTAAGGAATAGTGTTAAGGGTATTCCGGATAAGGACATAAGGGATAATGATACTATGAGGAATATAAGTATTCCTGCGATAGATCTCTGGAGGCTTAATACGATTATGAATATTATGAGGCTGAGTATCTTTAGTCTCGGTTCAATACCCTGAAGAATCCCTCTTTTAGCAGAAACAGTTTCATTAAACATTATATCCTCTGTGAAAGAGAGGACATGCCTGAGGGTCTTATCAAGGAAATTTTCTTTTGGTCTCTTGATGACTGTCGACTGTCGACTGTCGACTCCCGACTGTTTTTTCAACCACTCAGGTATTTCCATTCTTCCTCACAAGAAATTTTCCGATAAGGATTGATAACCCTATAACAAGAGCAACTCCTATGATCCCGGAAAGGATATAGCCTATATATGACTTAACCCCGGTTTCCCATCCGGAAAAGGTATAATCAGTGATTGGCGATGACCATAGTTTAGAGAGTCTTTTAAGCCCATCAGGCACATAGCCGATTATCTTCTCTGATTCATCTGCTCCCCACTCACCCCATGCACCACCTGCCTTAAATATCTCAGGCAGGATTAACCCTATTGGAGCAAGTAGTATCAATATTCCAATCCATATCCAGAGATTTTTTAATTTCGGATTTCGGATTTCGAATTTCGAATTTTCCATTTCTATCCCCTTATTAATTCAGGATGAGATTTCCTCAGATAGATTAATACAAGAATAGTAACGACTGCCTCTATAATACCGAATATCAAGAGATTTCCGATCATTATTGCAGGTATGGTAATGCTTAAAGGAAAAGGGCTATAAAGGGGACTTCCGTCAGCGCCTGTATGAATTAAAGGCTGGATACCGAGTTCGATAGCTGTAAGTAATGCTGAAATATTGATCCCAATATATGCACCGATCCCGGCACCGATCAGGTGACTATTAATCCCCCCCTGCCCCCCTTTAATAAAGGGGGGTGAGGGGGGATTAAAACCTGAAATCAGCCTGTATATCCCATAACCTCCAAACACACCTGCAAAGGCTATGTTAAAACAGTTTGCACCTATAGCAGTGATCCCGCCGTCTCCGAATGCAATGGCCTGGATAATAAGGGCGATGGATAAAGCTATTGATGCAGCCCATGGCCCTATGAGTATGGCAATCAGTGTTGAGCCAGTTGCATGTCCTGTTGTACCTCCAGGTACAGGCACATTAAACATCATGATAACAAAGCTGAAGGCCGATGCCATAGCAAGGAGGGGTATCCGGGATGCCTTCATGGTTTCCTTAATCTTCTTTGATGCATAAACCCATAAAGGGATTATAGCCGCCCAGAGACTGCCGTAAGTAATTGGCCCTAAGTATCCATCAGGTATATGCATCTAATACACTTTCTATAGAGGATTTATCTCAGGTTTCTGCCTGTTGTTGTGAGTGAGAGCCTGCCGTGTTTTACTCCCTTTGTACCAATAAGCTTATCGGCTATCTTCTTTATATCCTTCGCCTTACCTTTAGTAACAAGGACCTCGAGGCAGTTATGCCCGTCAAGATGGATATGCAGAGATGATATTATTGAGGTATAGAAATTATGCTGGAGGTCAGTCAGGACATCAACAAGCTCCCGTGTATCGTGGGAATAGACTATGGTAATAGTGCCAACTGTCTCCCTATTGCCATCTTCCCATTCTTCCCTTACAAGGCTATCCCTAATAAGATCCCTTAAGGCTTCACTCCTATTAGCATAGCCCTTCCTTGCTATAAGGCTGTCAAAGCCCTTAAGAAGGGAAGAGTCCAGTGAAACTCCAAACCGTCTTATGCCCATCGTGTTACCTTTATAACAAAAGTAACACGTTATAACTCCTTTGTCAAGAAATAATCTCTTGACAGCACTTTAAGAAGTATGGTCTAATCCAAAAATAAAACTCCTTAACAAAAAGTCGATAACGCAAAGGCCCTGAAATCTTGGCCAATAGGGGGGTCTTATAGCACTGTCACCAAAGGGACCTATTGGTGGAAATGGGAGCTTATAAGCAGAGGAGGGGAAAAATGAGTAGAACAAGTTCTTGGATAGTGATGTTCTTGCTTGTTTTCGTATCACAAGCGCCTTTTGCTGAGACACTAAAAGCCAGGCACTCAGTGGAGTTGAAGGATGCGGCGGGCGACGTGCAAAGCGACAGTAAAGGGCCAGGAAAGGACGTGGTGAAAGTCGTTATCAACAGCGATGGGAAGAATCTGCGCGTCAAGGCGGTATTGAAGGATGAAATCTCTCACTACTTGACAAAGGGCCTGGCGGGAGACGTGCTGACCCTCCACTTCGATACCGACAACAATTCCAAGACCGGCGGCAAGCTTTTCTGGGGTAAAAGCACGGGTTTTGAGTACAAGGTTGGGCTGGCAGCCTGCATCAAGTATCAAAATGGTGGAATGGCATGCAGCGGCGGATTGAAGGGAAGCGAGCCGTCTGAGTTCGTGTCTGGATACAACACGGAAAAATACGAACAGGGAAAAACATCGAGCAAGGGGATCCATGACGTCTTTTGGATTTCAAAATCACCGCACGAGACGATCAAGGAAAGGGAGGTCGGGATTACCTTCCCTTATTCGGAGATCGGCGTCTCTTCGGGACAGACGGTCCGCATCGTCATCGAGGAGCAGGACTCGACCTATGACGAGAAGCGGTATTTCCCCGAGGTTCTGTTAACGCTGAAGTGATGCCTGTTTGGAGCGGGCGAGGACGAAATGATCGAGAAACGCAAATGGGTGTTTGATTTCACCAAGGGGTGCGTCTTTCGTGTCTCGGTCCTCGCGCTCATGGTCGCCGGATTCTACGTTCTCCTCTGCCTCCGGCAGCCGTTCCCAACGTTTCTGCTCTTTGCCGACGGTGCGGAGGTGGCCGCGCCCATCGCAGGGTTCTTCATGTGGTTCGCCGTGCTCTACATGCTGCACGCGCGGCAG
>CAKKRL010000057.1:0-7345 GCA_919902655.1 Thermodesulfovibrionia bacterium | reverse complement strand
CTCCTCAAGAAACGAGGCCTCCGGGACGGGGAGCGGGCGCTCGTGTGCGGGACAGTGAGACCAGAGGGGTCGCTCCTTACTGCCCCCTTCAGCGGTAAGGAGTGCGTGGGCTACCACTACACGGTCACGCACCGGACAGCCGATAGGAGCAGTGGTTCCACCACATGGACGGACTATGAGGGGTATGCTCTCGCGCCGTTCGCCATCCGGAGCCCGCTGGGCGACGTGAGGATACTGGCCGAGGCGGATAAGGAGTTGTTCTACGAGCTTCCGCGTAAAGATCTTGGAGACGCGTACGAGCGGGCAAGCGCGTACCTGGAGACTACGGACTTCGGAGAAACCATCACGAGCGTCTTGGGGGGAAAGTCGAGGACCCGCGAAATGGTCAACGGTCCGGGGAACTTCCGCGTGGACATGAGCATAGGCGACCCTCCGAGGGACCTCAGGAGTTGCGACCTCGATGAGAAGATTATCCGGCCCGGCGAGGCGGTCTATGCGGTCGGGATATATTCGGTGGAGCGAAGCGGCCTTCTCGCTGATCCCAACATCACGAGCACTCCCTTCCACATCGTGCGGGGGGACGAGAAAGCTCTCAGGCGCAAGACGCGCCTGCGGCTCATCGGCGCCGCGGTCTGCGCGTGTATTTCCCTCGCCGTCGTGGCGTTCTATTTCCTGGTATACGTGCCGAGAAACATAGGCGGGTGAAATAGTGAACGGGGCTAAGGTCGGCCCCGGGCTCCCTGTTTTTTATCCTTTAAGATTTTTTATACAAAACATTTTACACTACCAGTGACAAAATCCCGATTGATTTTAGTATAAGAAGGATTATAATTAAAGTGTGGCTATGAGGACTGGCATAGCGACCCTTCCCCTCCATTATGGCAAGGCGAAGGGGTGACAATAGTGATGGGTATCTTAGATATCATTAAAGGAAGACGGAGTGTAAGGGATTTTAAGGATAAAGATATTCCTGAAGAGGCGATCGATGCACTGATAGATGCCATCAGGTGGGCACCAAGTGCAGGTAATCTCCAGAGCAGGAAGTTCTATTTTATTTTTAATAAGGATATAAAGAAGGGGCTTGCTGAGGCTGCACTTAATCAGTCGTTTATTGCAAAAGCACCGCTTACTGTTGTTGCCTGTGCAGATAGCAGCATAGTCTTCAGGTATGGGGGAAGAGGTATCAACCTTTACTCTATTCAGGATGTATCAGCGAGTATTGAAAATATGCTCCTTACGGCATACGAACTGGGCCTTGGCAGTGTATGGGTCGGGGCATTTATGGAGGACGAGGTAAAAGAGGTTTTAAAACTTCCGGGTAATCTGAGACCTGTGGCTATCATCCCGATAGGCTACCCTGCAAGGATACCAATGCCACCATCGAGGATGTCGAAGGATGAGGCAGTAGAATTTGTGAGGTGAAAAATGCCTGAACTAAGAAAAGATCTCATAACGAGGGAATGGGTTGTAATAGCTAAAGAAAGGATGAAGAGACCAGGAGATTTCAATCACCAGAGGCAGGAGGCAGCAGTGGTTACGAAGGACCACTCTGTATGCCCCTTCTGCGAAGGGAATGAGGCCATGACACCTTCAGAGATATGCGCCTTAAGGGATATCTCAACAAGACCTGACAGCCCAGGATGGAAGGTGAGGGTTATCCCTAATAAATTTCCTGCTCTGGAAAGGGAAATCTCATTCACAAGGGATTCTGTAGGTATTTATGAGAGGATGGACGGGATGGGTGCTCACGAGGTTGTTATTGAGACACCTGAACACGGGAGTCGGTTCTCTGACCTCTCAATCGATCGGATCCAGGATATTTTAAAGGTATATCAGAGAAGATACATGGAACTCAGACGCGAACCATATTTAAAATATGTCCTCGTATTCAGAAATTACGGGAAGGTGGCAGGTGCATCCATCGATCATTCCCATTCCCAGATTATAGCGACACCTGTAATACCACAGCAGGTATGGACGCATGTAAAAGGTATGGAGCAGTACTATGAATACAGGGCGAGGTGTGTTTATTGTCACATCTTTGAAGCGGAAGAATCCGAGGAGATAAGGGTGGTCGCCCGGAATAAATATTTCCTGAGCATCGAGCCCTATGCATCGAAATATCCCTTTGAGACATGGATAATTCCAAAAAAACACAAGCCCCATTTCTTCGAGGCGATGGCAGAGGAGTTGAAGTGCCTTGCTGAAATTCTTAAGGAGACCCTCCACAGGATACATATCTGTCTTGATGACGCACCATATAACCTTATGTTCATAAATGCGCCATGGAGCTATCAGAGTCTTTTCCACTGGCATATAGAGATAATACCGAGACTCACGATATCCGCTGGATTCGAACTCGGCACAGGGATGTATATAAATGTAGTTGCCCCTGAGGATGCAGCGAGGTATCTCAGAGATGCGGAATCGAAGGGAGGTGAGTAAAATGCAGAAGGACCCTGTATGCAATATGATGCTTGATGAGAAGAGCGCAGCAGCCACAACCGAATATAGAGACAAGACCTATTATTTCTGCGCAAAGTTCTGCAAGGAGGAATTTGATAAAAATCCGGAGAAGTATGCAGCAAAGGAATAAAGCTTGAACCCTTCGAAGGGCTTATAACGAACAATTCGGCGTAGGGAGGAAGAGATGAGGGTTACAGACCCGGTATGTAAGATGATAATTGAAGATAGGGATGCTGTTGCCACATCCGAATATAAAGGCACCACATATTATTTCTGCATGATGGGATGCAAGGAGAGATTTGATAAGGATCCGGAGGTATTTGTCAGTGAGAAAATCCCCCCTGCCCCCACTTTAGCCCGCCCCGCTTCGCGGAGCGAGGCCGGGGTAAAGGGGGGTGAGAGGGGATTATGGACCTGCCCCATGCATCCTGAAATCGCCCGAGATTCTCCGGGCAGTTGCCCTATCTGCGGGATGGCACTCGAGCCACGTACTGTTTCTGTAGAGGAAGAGGAAAACCCTGAGCTTGTTGATATGACAAGACGGTTCAGGGTTGGAGTAGTTCTGACCATCCCCCTGATAATGATTGCAATGCGAAGTATCATCCCGGGATTGTCACTTGAGCGTTTCTTCTCACAGAGGTTACTTATGTGGATGGAACTTCTCCTCGCTACACCTGTTGTACTATGGGGTGGTTGGCCCTTTTTTGTTCGTGGATGGCAGTCTGTTATAAACCGCAGCCCAAATATGTTCACTTTGATCGGGCTTGGAGTTGCCGTTGCTTATTTCTACAGTTTAGTTGCTGCACTTTTCCCTGGTATATTCCCTCCTTCCTTTCGAGGTGAAACTGGTGAGGTTGGAACCTATTTCGAGGCCGCTGCCGTTATTGTGACACTTGTGCTGTTAGGACAGGTGCTTGAATTGAAGGCGAGAAGTAAGACAGGTGCGGCCATAAGGGCGCTTCTCGGACTGGCACCGAAGACAGCGCGGAGAGTCAGGAACGGAACGGAAGAGGATGTGCCACTTGAAGATATAAAGCCCGGAGATTTTCTCCGCGTGCGTCCGGGTGAGAAGATACCTGTAGATGGAGTGGTTGTTGAAGGGTTAAGCGCTGTTGATGAGTCAATGGTTACAGGAGAGCCTATCCCTGTTGAAAAACAGAAAGGTGACCGCATTATCGGTGCTACGGTAAATGGCACAGGCACGCTAATTATGAGGGCTGAGAAGGTTGGGATCGAAACATTGCTATCACAGATTGTCCAGATGGTTGCAGAGGCACAGAGGAGCCGAGCCCCTATCCAGAAACTTGCAGATATATTCGCAGGATACTTCGTCCAGGTCGTAGTTGCGGTTGCCATAATAACCTTTATTGTCTGGGCATGGATCGGGCCTGAGCCACGAATGGCTAATGCATTAATTAATGCGGTTGCAGTACTGATAATAGCCTGCCCCTGTGCTTTAGGGCTCGCGACCCCGATGTCAATAATGGTAGCTATGGGTAAAGGTGCGACAGGAGGTGTGCTATTCAAGAATGCAGAGGCGATCGAGGTGATGAAAAAGGTAGATACACTCGTAGTTGATAAGACAGGTACTCTAACAGTTGGTAAGCCGAAACTTGTTGAGGTATTCCCGGTTAACGGGTTTGACGAAAAGACGATACTTTATTATGCGGCAAGCATTGAGAAGGGAAGCGAACACCCTCTTGCAGAGGCGATCGTTAAAGGGGCAGAAGAAAAAGGCATTATTCTTAAAAATGCAGAGTCCTTTGAATCAATAACAGGAAAAGGAGTCATTGGTAAGGTTGATGGACATGAAGTAGGGCTCGGTAATCAAAAGCTCCTTGACGATCTCCGCATAGATTCTGGTAAATTGCCAGAACGGGCTGAAAGAATGCGAAGTGAAGGCCAGACGGCAATGTTTGTTGCATTGGACGGTAAGGCTGTCGGTCTTATAGCCGTTGCTGACCCGATAAAAGAGACGACCCCTGAGGCTGTTAAGAACCTCCATGAGGAAGGTATGCGTATTATTATGCTTACCGGAGACAGCCGTACCACTGCTGAGGCAGTATCCAAAAAACTCGGTCTTGACGATGTGATTGCAGAGGTACTTCCTGATCATAAGGCAGAGATTGTGAAACGAATTCAGGGAGAAGGAAGGTTTGTAGCAATGGCAGGAGATGGGATAAACGATGCACCTGCCCTTGCCCAGGCCCATGTAGGGATTGCCATGGGAACCGGGACAGATGTTGCTATGGAGAGTGCAGGTGTAACACTTGTAAAAGGGGATCTTCGTGGAATAATTCGTGCAAGACGCCTCAGCAGGGCGACGATGCGTAATATCAAACAGAACCTCTTCTGGGCATTTATCTATAATACACTCGGAGTCCCTATCGCGGCAGGTGTACTTTACCCGTTCTTCGGTTTACTCCTTAGCCCGATGATCGCTGCTGCTGCAATGAGCTTCAGTTCGGTATCAGTAGTTGGTAATGCCCTGAGATTGAGGGGGACAAAAATATAAAAATGAAACGCTTACCTCCCCATATACCCCGGGCATCCTTCGAATCCCCTGCATCCAGCCTTCCTCAGACGGCAGGAGGAATTTGTGCAGATAGTTATTAATCTTTTATCGTAAATCTTTGGGGCAACCTTATATAGTGGTTTTTCTCTCTTATTTAAAGGGGAGGGGAATTTTGCCAGTTGCTTCCTCTCCCCTTGGGGAGAGGATTGAGGTGAGGGGGGATTACCTTTCTTCTTCTCTATGGCCTTCTGAATTATTTCATAGACCCCATTAATATTGGTTAATATTTCACGATCATTAAATCTTATTATTTCTACACCGAGTTTCTTCAAATTTCCCCTCCTGATTTCATCTCGTTTTCTATCCTTATCTTGATAATGTTGTCCACCATCAGCTTCGATGCCGAGCCTAAATTCAGGACAATAAAAATCTAATACATACCTGCCAATAGAAAATTGCCTTCTGAATTTTACTCTGTTTATTTGTCGATTTCTTAATATTGTCCAAAGTTTCTTTTCAGCATCTGTTTGGTTTTTTCGTAGTTTCCTACATTTGCCAATATTTTCACGCTTCATTTCCCCTCACCCCCCCCCTCTCCCCATTGGGGAGAGGGGGTTTTTAATTTTGTGAAACCCTAAAACTTTCTTGGATATTAACCTCACTCCGTCACTTCTTTTATTGCCCGATGTACCATCTCCACCATCTTATCAAGCTCCTCAAGGCTTATACTAAGTGGTGGCATAATGACGATCACATTCCCGAGAGGTCTTATAATGAGACCCTTCTCCCTTGCCTTAAGGATTACCTTTATGCCCATCTTATCTTCAAGAGGATATGGTTTCTTTGTCTTCTTATCCTTCACCAATTCAATACCTACCATGAACCCCTTCTGCCTTACTTCTCCAACATGGGAAAGTTCAGTGAAGGGTTTTAGCTTATCTTCAAGAGAGGAGATCTTCCCCTGAAGACTCTCGATTGTTTTATCCTTCTCAAAAATCTCAAGGCTCGCAAGAGCTGCGGCGCAGGCAAGGGGGTTCCCTGTATATGTATGTCCGTGGAAGAATGTCTTGAACTCTTGATATTCACCGAGAAAGACATTAAATATCTCTTCGGTTGTTAAAGTTGCTGCAAGGGGGAGATAACCTCCTGTTATTCCCTTTGCGAGTGCAATTATGTCAGGCCTTACATCCTCATTCTCGCAGGCAAACATCTTTCCTGTTCTTCCGAAGCCAGTTGCCACCTCATCGGCGATCATCAGGATATTATTCTCGGTACAGACCCTCCTTGCCTCTTTTAGATATCCGGGTGGTGAAATGAGTATTCCTGCTGCTGCCTGGACCATGGGTTCAATGATCAAGGCCGCTATCTCATGGTTGCGCTTTGATATTACCCCTTCTAATTCTTTTGCACATTCCATCACGCAGGAAGGATGAGTGAGTCCTAATTCACACCTGTAACAATAAGGAGATGGTGCCTTGATTGAGGGGATTATGATTGGTCCATAAATCTCATGGAAAAGGGAGATACCTCCAACGCCTACTGCTCCGAGGGTATCCCCGTGGTAGCCGTTAGTCAGGGACAGAAACTTAGTTTTCTCCATTTTTCCTTTATACTGCCAGTACTGGAAGGCGATCTTCAGGGCTATCTCTACTGCTGTGGAGCCGTTGTCTGAGTAGAAGACTTTACTTAGCCCTCCCTTTTCAAATCCCCCCTCGCCCCCCTTTTCTAAAGGGGGGATGGGGGGATTATCGGTTGGTAAGTGTGGATTTGAGAGACTACTGTTGACTAAACTTATAAGCCTTTCCGCCAGCTCTATAGCTGGAGGATTACTCAACCCGAGAAGGGTTGAGTGTCCAATTTTATCAAGCTGTTTCTTTATAGCTTCATCTATCTCCTTTTTTCTGTGTCCATGGACATTTACCCAGAGGGATGATACCCCATCAAGGTACCACCTCCCGTAGATATCTTTGAGGAAGCTACCTCTCCCTTCTTCGATAATCAAGGGCCTCTCTCCAGTCCGGTCCTTCATCTGAGTAAAGGGGTGCCAGATATAGCGATTGTCTTTCTCTTCTAAGATATTTTTTTGTAAAAAATTCATTATTTTAAAATTATATCACGAAGATACATATTTGGCTAACTTTATCCCGCACCTTCCCCAAATACCCCCGGCTGGTCGGGGGATGAACCCTGCACTTACGCGTAATCGCAGGGTGAAGGGGCATAAGCAGGGTGCGGGATTTATTGACACATTATACTGTTTCTGATATACTTTTTCTGTTCTGACAGCTCATGAATAAAGAGAAAAGGTTTGCGATGATGAACGATGTCCTCGCCCTTGTCCTTGCAGGTGGTAAGGGGGAGAGA
>CAKKRL010000056.1 GCA_919902655.1 Thermodesulfovibrionia bacterium | reverse complement strand
ATTTCCTCGTGTTGCCCGATTCATTCACAACCGGAAGCAGTATAATGCCCCAGAAGAAGAACCCTGATGTTCCTGAACTTGTAAGGGGAAAGGCAGGGAGGGTCTACGGAAATCTCGTCGGTCTGCTCACAATGATGAAGTCGCTTCCCCTGTCCTATAACAGGGACATGCAGGAAGATAAAGAACTTCTCTTCGATACTGTTGATACCGTTAAGGGATCGTTAACGATTTACTCCCTGTTGATAAAGGATCTGAGGATAGACAGGAAAAGGATGCTTGAGGCTGCAAGAGAGGGATTCATTACTGCAACAGATATGGCAGATTACCTTGTAAGGAAAGGTGTCCCTTTCAGAAAGGCTCATGAGACGGTTGGTAAGATCGTCAGATTTGCAATTGATCGGGGAAAAGGGCTGGAAGAAATTCCACTCCAACGTTTAAAGCAGTTTTCAGATTTAATAGGTTATGATATCTATAAATACCTCTCGCCTGAGAAATCCGTAGAACTCAAATCCTCCACAGGCGGGACATCTAAGAGAAATGTCCTCAGAAGGATAAAGAGGTTAAAGAAGCAGTGGGGCTAAAAAGGGTTGTAAGTCGGGAGTCGGGAGTCGGGAGTCAAAGGATTTATTATCGACCTTCTCTGATCTTCGTGCTCGGTTTGTTGTTCACTGTTCACTGTTCACTGTTCGCTGTCCTTACTGCCTGCGGGAGGAAGGGGGACCCCACGGTTCCTGTCCGCTATATCCCTGGTCCTGTTGAAGACCTCGTGGCAACGCCAAAGGAGAACACGGTTATTCTAAGCTGGAGCAGTCCCGATAAGAATGCAGACGGTTCTCCAATTAAAGACCTTACAGGATTTGTAATCCTAAGGGCAGATCTTTCAGAGGATGTTAAAGAGTATGTATACAAAAAGATTCTGGTTATCGCTCTGGATAAACCTGAGCCTTCTATTTTAAAAGAAAATATGGTATACTTAAAAGATGCCGGGGAAGACCTATCTCTTCCGGGTTTAAACTACGGCAGGACCTACGGCTATAAGGTCTTCAGCATAAATAAATCAAAAATACTGGGCAAGGAGCGAGAGACTCGGGTAACCCTCTCAATCCCTCCAGTCCATCCTGAGGGTTTCATGGCGACTTCTGGTGATGCAAGGGTAATGCTTAACTGGACACCTCCTTCAAAGAGGATTGATGGTTCAGAACTAACAGACCTTAGGGGTTATAATATTTACAGGGGCAGGGAAAAAGGCGTCTATGGCGATACGCCCGTAAATCCCGGCTTGATCTTGAGCCAGACCTATACGGACCAGGGGCTTGAAAACAATAAGCCATATTACTATATTATCAAGGCCGTCAATACGCTCACGCCTCCATGGAATGAGGGCCCGCCTTCTGCAGAGATAGCTGTTACTCCACAGAAGATGACGCCACCAGACCCCCCGAAGAGGCTTATAGCGGTACCGGCAGAGGGGAAAATCTTTCTTACATGGGATGAAAATAAGGAGCCTGAACTTGCGGGTTATAAGGTATACCGTTCCCTCAGACCAAAAACAGGTTTTATACTCTTAACCCCTGCGGCGATTATTAAGACAACATTTACAGATACGGACGTATCACCTAAAATAAAATACTATTACAGAGTAACCGTAGTAGATAATGCACCAAAACCGAACGAGAGCCTTCATTCAGAAGAGGTGGAGGCCCAGATAAGATAAGGAGGAGAAATGAAGATATTGCTTATATCGCCGGAGATTAAGGATTCTCAATTAAGGTTTACCAAAAAGGAGGCAAAATCATTCTGGTTCCCGAGGCTGAGCCTGACGACACTTGCTTCCTTTGTTCCTCAGGAAGACGAGGTGAAGATAATTGATGAGACCGTGGATAATATCGATTTCGATATGGACGTAGACCTCGTAGGAATATCTGTGATGACCTACCATGCCCCAAGGGCATACGCGATCTCTCAGAGATTCAGAAAGAGGGGCGTTACGGTAGTGCTCGGAGGAATTCATCCGAGTGCAATGCCTGCTGAGGCAGGGCTCCACGCAGATTCTGTAGTAATAGGTGAGGCCGAAGAGACATGGCCAAGGCTTATTAAAGATTTCAAAAGGGGTGAACTTAAACCCATTTACAGACAGGAAGGACTGCCGAGCTTAGAGAACCTTCCTTTTCAGAGGCTTGACCTGCTTAAGCCCGGTGCATATATGACAAACAATTGTGTGCAGACAAGCAGGGGATGTCCGCATGGGTGTGATTTTTGTTCTGTGACTAAATTCTTTGGGAAAACCTATCGCTACAGACCTGTAAAGGATGTAATAAAAGAAGTTGAATCCCTTCCGGGAGACTACCTTGTCTTTGTAGATGATAATATTGCAGGGAACAGGAGGTATGCAAAGGAGTTATTCACTGCACTTAAGCCTCTGAAGAAACGATGGGGTAGTCAGAGCAGCCTTTCACTTGCTAATGATCCTGAACTTCTCAAGCTTGCAGCGGACAGTGGTTGTGGTGGGATGTTCGTTGGGATTGAGACATTATCACAGGATAACCTTCAGGGGGTAAATAAGGGCTTTAACAGGGTTTCTTCTTACAATGATTTGATTCGGCGTTTTCATGATAATGGTATAATGCTAAATGCAGGCATTATATTCGGCTTCGATAATGATGACGAATCTGTTTTTGAAAAGACGGTTGATTTTCTTATAAAAAATCATGTGGGTCTTGTGCTATTCAGCATTCTTACCCCCTTACCAGGTACTGGTTTTTACAAAAAAGTAGAACAGGAGGGAAGGATTATTGACAGAGACTGGACCCATTATGATGGCAGACATATAGTATTCAAACCAAAGCTTATGACTCCTGAATCTCTCCAGGATGGTTTTTTCTGGACATATCGACAGTTCTATTCGTATCGGTCTATGTTAAAAAGGATTCTTCATTTTCCTGAAGATTTTCTAAAAATATTTTTACTGAACCATGGCTATAGGAGAATGGTTTTACGGGCACCGGAAGGGGGTCTTCCTGTTATTGCAGATGTCCTTAAAAAACTTCAGGGTATTATTCCAGTAAAAGAAACCTCTGGGTTTATACACAACACTATAGATTCTATTAAGGATAAAGTGGATGATCTGTCTTCTGATGTCAGTGGTTTTCTTAAAATTAGAACCAGAAAAACAGAGATTATGAATCTTATTCAAGGGCATTCTCTTTTGGTTGATCTTGAAGGTGCATTGGATAAAGATGCAGCTCTAAGACTCAAAAATATGTTAAATAATACAATAAAAAAGATACAGTTAGAGATCGTTGTGAATTTTGAGAATTTAAAGAAGGCAACCCCTGTTGCATTAAATACGCTCCTTTCTAATATACCTAAGGAAATAAAACCCATGAATATTAGTCCTGTATTTAGGGAAGCTTTGATTGAACAGTCTGTGCTTGGTGGAGAAGAAGAAAAAACGTAAAAGAATCTATTATTACTTAATATATTTAAATTAGTAGTCGTATTAGTAATGAAGTGATTATCTTGATAAGGATATAACTTATGGATTAAAAAACGAAAGAGTAATAAATAAAAAGTTAGTAAAATCCACATTACTAACAAATAAAAAAAGCTTGCCTTAAATATTAAAATTTTATAAAATAAATTAACATCATTAAACATGATTTTCACACCTTTTTTCTAAATGATAAACAAGAAAAAAAGAGGATATTTTATTTAAAAATGTTACCTTATAAATCAATGCCTTAAAGAATAAGAACACATAACAATTCATTATAAGAAAACAGCACAACTTATTGCAAAATAAAATAAAATAGTCTTATTAACATCTGTTGATAAGGTTGTGTATAACTTTAAGATTACTTTAATATGGAAATAAAGGAAATTTGGAATAAAACTCTGGGTATAATAGAGGAAAAAATACCCCCTCAGGGCTTTGAAATGTGGTTTAAGCCCATAAAATTATTATCAGTATCTGATAAGGAAGCGGTAATAGAGGTTCCAAATAGATTTTTCAAAGAGTGGATAGAGGATAGGTATCAGAATTTGGTTACAGAAACCCTCGAAAGATTTGCAGAGAAGAGCGGTCTTTTTTTAAAAATTTCAATTTCAAAGAAAGACAAAGAGGGTATTAAAAAAAATGAATATAAAAAAGAGGAAAAGACCCACGGAGCAGAAAGGGGTTTAAATCTAAACCTTAAATATACCTTTGAAAACTTTGTTGTGGGACTCAGTAATCAATTTGCACATGCTGCAGCGAGGGCAGTATCAGAAAAACCCGCGATGTCTTACAACCCTTTATTTATATATGGCGGGGTTGGTTTGGGGAAAACCCATCTTATGAATGCAATAGGAAACAATATCATAATTACAAATTCAAAATTAAGACTGGTTTATATGCCCTCAGAATTATTTACTAATGAACTAATAACATCTATACGCTATCAGAAGATGGAGGAATTCAGGAACAAATACAGAGGAATAGATGTACTACTTATTGACGATATTCAGTTTCTTGCAGGGAAAGAAAGGACAGGAGAAGAGTTTTTCCATACCTTCAATACCCTCTACGAAACCCATAAGCAGATAGTAATATCAAGTGACAGGTTTCCCAAGGAGATGCCGGAGATAGAAGAACGACTGAGATCAAGGTTCGAATGGGGCCTTATAGCTGATATACAACCGCCTGACCTAGAAACAAAAGTGGCCATCCTTGAGAGGAAGGCAGAAACAGAAGGGATTCAACTCTCCAAGGAAGTGGCCCTTTTTATTGCATCTAAGGTCAAAACAAACATTAGAGAATTGGAAGGATGTCTAATAAGGTTAGGGGCATACTCATCCCTTAAAAAGGTTGCGATATCCCTGGAAATGGCAAAAGACACACTCAGGGACATTATTGATGAGAAAGAAAGGCCTATAACAGTAGAACAGATCCAGAAAATGGTGGCCGATAATTTTGGTATTAAAACTCAGGAGATGAAGGTAAAAAAAAGGACGCGGGACATAGCATATCCAAGACAGATTGCAATGTACCTCTGCAGAACACTTACCAAGGTCTCCTTAAATGAGATAGGAAAACATTTTGGAGGAAAAGATCATTCAACCATAATACATGCGACAAAGCTAATAGAAGGGAAAATAAACAGGGATGAGGAACTGAAAGAGAAGATAGAGGCAATAATAAAGACATTAAAAGGATAAGGGTCACGAGGTTTTTTAATACGCCTCAGCCTTATCCGGAAAACGGAGGGGATTAATGAAGATACAGGTTAAAAGGGACGAGATACTTAAAGGAATACAGAGGGCCCAGGGGGTGGTGGAGAGAAAAAGCACCATGCCTGTCTTATCGAACCTTCTCATTGAAACAGGTGGTGAGGGAATAGACATAATTGCCACAGATCTTGAGATAGGAATAAAGGACAGATGTGCTGCCAAGGTCATAGAGAGCGGAGCCGTAGCCGTATCTGCAAGGAAGGTCTTTGAAATATTAAGGGAGATAATAGGAGAAGATATACTGATCGAGAAAGAAAAGAACAACTGGGTAAAGATTACGGACGGAAATAGTGAGTTCAGAATCATGGGCCTTGGAAAAGAGGAGTTCCCTTCCTTACCTGAGGCAAAAGAGACATCCCTTTTAACAATTGAGGCATCACTTTTAAGTGAGATGTTGAAGAAGACGATATATGCCTCAGGGGAAAGTGATACAAGATATGTTCTAAACGGACTGCTCTTTGCGGCAAAGCCGCAACCCCCAGGCATATCCCTTACAATGGTGGGAACAGACGGACACAGACTTGCGATTATTAATAAAAGTATAGAAACAAATGAAACAGGACTGCAGGAAGATAAAAACGTGATAATTCCAAAAAAGACCGCAGTAGAACTGAAGAAACTAATCGAGGAAGGAGATTCTGCCATATCCGTCGGTCTTGATAAGAACCATATTATATTTAAAAGGGAGAATACAATCATTCTATCAAGACTTATAGAAGGTAATTATCCTAACTACGAACAAGTGCTGTCTGCTACCCACGATAAAAAGGTTTCAATAGGCAGAGAAATCTTTATCGGGGCATTAAGGAGGGTTTCTATCCTCTCGAAAGAAAAGACGAATGCGGTTAAGCTTGATATTGAAAAGGACAGGATTATACTTTCCTCGAACAACCCTGATATAGGGGAGGCCAAAGAGGAGACGAAGATATCCTATAAGGGAGAGGCCCTTTCTATAGGGTTTAACGCCAGATACCTCCTTGATGCCCTTAGTGCGATGGATGGGGAGAACGTTACTTTAAATCTCTATGACCCTTTATCCCCTGCATTCCTTACAGAAGAAGGGGAGACCGGTTATAAGTGTGTTGTAATGCCGATGAGGATTTGATGGCAGATAAATACGATGCAGATAATATAAAAGTCCTTGAAGGATTAGAGGCTGTAAGAAAAAGGCCAGCCATGTACATTGGCAGTACGGGCACTCCCGGTCTGCACCACCTCGTCTATGAGCTGATGGACAACAGTGTGGATGAGGCCCTGGCAGGATTCTGCAAAAGGGTTGATGTAGTAATCCATACGGATAACAGTGTAACAGTGGTTGATGATGGAAGAGGGATCCCTACAGGGATGCATTCCACAGGGAGAACAGCAGCAGAGGTTGCGCTTACAGAGCTCCATGCAGGGGGGAAATTCGATAACAAGGCCTACAAGGTCTCTGGAGGGTTACATGGGGTCGGCGTTTCTGTTGTAAATGCCCTTTCAGAGTGGCTTGAACTCGAGATTAAGCAAAATAGCCTTGTCTACCAGCAGAGGTATGAAAGGGGTGTACCGCAGGAATCCCTCAAGGTTACAGGGAAGACAAAGGGATCGGGCACGAAAATAACCTTCAAGCCGGACCCGGAGATATTCGAAGAACTGGAGTACAGCTATGATACCCTCAGCCAGAGGCTGAGGGAGTATGCATTCCTGAATAAGGGGCTTCATGTATCGATACATGATGAGAGGACTGAGAAGAAACAGAACTTTATATATGAAGGCGGCATCAAATCATTTGTGGAGCACCTTAATAAAAACAAAACCCCCTTGCACTCCAAGCCAATTTATGTACAGAAGGAAAAAGACGGCATCTCAGTAGAAGTTGCCCTTCAGTATAACGACGGTTATACGGAGACAATCTTTTCCTTTGCAAATAATATAAATACTCAGGACGGAGGAACACACCTGATAGGATTTAAGGCAGCCCTTACAAGGACGTTCAATAACTATACGACATCAAGAGGTCTGCTAAAGAACGGAAAAGAAACACCTACAGGAGATGATATAAGGGAGGGGCTAACAGCCGTTTTGAGCGTATTACTTCAAAATCCCCAGTTTGAAGGGCAGACAAAAGCGAAGCTCGGCAACAGTGAGGTGAAAGGGATCGTTGAGGCTGCTGTTAATGAGGGTCTTTCAGAGTTTCTGGAGGAGAACCCTGGAGTAGCAAGGAAGATAATCGAGAAATGCCTTCAGGCTGCAAGGGCCAGAGAGGCTGCAAGAAAGGCAAGGGAACTCACAAGAAGGAAGGGGGCGCTGGACGGAGGAGGGCTGCCCGGAAAACTTGCTGATTGTGCAGAGAAAGACCCATCCCTCAGTGAACTCTTCATCGTTGAGGGAGATTCTGCAGGTGGCTCTGCCAAACAGGGAAGGGACAGGAAAAATCAGGCGATCCTTCCCCTCAGAGGGAAAATACTTAATGTCGAGAAGGCAAGGATAGATAGGATGCTATCGAGTGAAGAAATAAAGACCATGATTATAGCCCTGGGCACAGGCATAGGAATCGATGACTTCGATATAAATAAGATAAGGTACCATAAGGTCATTATAATGACTGACGCAGATGTAGACGGTGCACATATAAGGACACTTCTTCTTACCTTCTTCTACAGACAGATGCCCCAGATAGTGGAGAAGGGATATCTTTATATTGCCCAGCCACCCCTCTTCAGGGTAAAACGCGGGAAAACGGAGAGGTACGTGCAGAATGAGGCATTATTGAATGATATGCTTATTGATATGGCAGCAGAGGAAATAGAACTCTCTGCATCAAAAGGCGGGTCCTCCGCAGGATCCCGTGGGCAGGCATCATCTAACCTGACAGGTGAAAGACTCGTCACAGTCCTTAAGAAACTCATAACCTTTGATAAGGTGATGGAGAGATTCAGAAGAAGAAGGAACGATCCTGAATTGCTCATGGCCTTTCTGCTTCAAAAGAGTTTGAGCAAGGCGAGTTTAAAGGACAAGGAGAAGATTAAACCGATTATAGAAAGTGCAAAGGCATATCTTTCAGAAAGATATAAAGAACCTATAACCATACAACTTGAAAAGGATGAAGAACACGAGTCGTTTAAGGTCTCTGCCGAGTACAAAAAAGATGGCGAGGGACACAGGCTTATCATAGATGAAGAACTTTTATCCTCTTCAGAATTCAGAGAACTTCAGGGTCTCAGGTCTGTTATAGAGACAATCGGAGAGGCGCCCTATAAACTGAAGGATAAAGGTGAAGAGGCGGTCTTTAATTCCCATAGGGAATTGCTGGATTATGTCCTTAATGTGGGAAAGAAAGGTCTTTCGATACAGAGGTATAAGGGACTCGGTGAGATGAACCCCGATCAGCTCTGGCAGACAACGATGAACCCTGAAACGAGGACCCTGTTGATCGTAACAATAGAGGATTATGTAAAGGCAGAAGAGATATTCACGACCCTTATGGGCAGCCAGGTTGAACCGAGGAAGAACTTTATACAAACGCATGCCCTCGAAGTGAGGAACCTGGATGTATAGTATTCCTTAGGATTCGGGGATTCGAGGATTCAAGGGTTCCAGAGAAAATCACTTGAACCCCTGACCCCTTGAATCCTTTATTTTAATGTTATGCAGATACAGGAAAGAAAATTACCAATAAACATCGAAGACGAGATGAAAACCTCTTACCTCGATTATGCCATGAGCGTAATCGTGGGAAGGGCGTTACCTGATGTAAGGGATGGACTGAAGCCTGTTCAGAGGAGGATCCTCTATGCGATGTTCAGGGAAGGACTCCTCTCAGGGAAGAAGTACTCAAAGTGTGCGGGTGTTGTTGGAGAGGTGCTGAAGAAATACCATCCCCATGGAGATATGGCTGTCTATGATGCCCTTGTGAGGCTTGCCCAGAATTTCAATATGAGGTATCCACTTATAGACGGTCAGGGCAATTTTGGTTCTGTGGACGGAGACCCGCCTGCAGCGTACAGGTATACAGAGGCGAAACTTATGAAGATAGCCGAAGAGATGCTTGCCGACATAGATAAAGAGACCGTGGAGTTTATACCTAATTTTGATGGAAATACCGAGGAACCCATAATCCTTCCGACGAAGATCCCGAACCTTATGATTAATGGTTCATCCGGTATTGCCGTTGGAATGGCAACGAATATACCGCCACACAATTTAGGGGAGATAGTGGATGGACTCATAATGATGATAGATGAACCTGAAGTAACAATTCAGGATCTCATGAGGACTATCAAAGGGCCTGACTTTCCAACGGCAGGTATTATCTATGGCCTTGAGGGTATCCATAACGCCTATATGCACGGGAGGGGCCTTATTCAGGTAAGGGCAAAGGCGTATATAGAGAAGGAGCCGAGAACCGAAAAAGAAAGTATCATTATCACAGAACTACCCTATCAGGTAAACAAGGCGAGGCTTATTGAGAATATTGCCGAGCTTGTCAGTGACAAAAAAATAGAAGGTGTAGGGGATCTGAGGGATGAATCAGACAGGGAAGGGATGAGGATAGTGATCGAACTTAAAAAGGGAGAGATGTCACCAGTAATTCTTAACCAGCTCTATAAGCATACACAGATGCAGTCCACCTTCGGTGTGATAATGCTCACCCTCGTTAACAATCAACCGAGGGTCCTTAATCTTAAGAAACTACTGGACCCCTTCCTGCAGCACAGGAGGGAGGTGGTATTAAGGAGGACTTCGTTTGACCTCAGAAAGGCAGAAGAAAAGGCGCACATCCTTGAGGGACTCAGGATTGCCCTTGAAAACATCGACAGGGTGA
>CAKKRL010000055.1 GCA_919902655.1 Thermodesulfovibrionia bacterium | reverse complement strand
ATCAATATCCCGATTGTGAGCGCTGCAATGGATACTGTCACGGAATCGAATCTTGCCATTGCCCTTGCACAGGAGGGAGGGGTGGGCATTATCCATAAGGCGATGTCCATTGAGACCCAGTCTTCAGAGGTGGATAAGGTCAAAAAATCAGAAAGCGGTATGATAGTTGACCCCATCACTGTATCCCCTGACCAGAAGATCTATGAAGCCCTCGGGCTTATGGAGAATTACCGTATCTCCGGAGTACCTGTTACGAAGGGCGGAAAACTTGTAGGCATACTTACAAACAGGGATCTGAGGTTCGAGACGAGGATGAACCTTAAGGTCTCGGAGGTTATGACAAAGGGAAGACTCATAACCGCTACAGTCGGCACAACCCTCGACGAGGCTAAAGAGATACTCCATAAATACAGAATAGAAAAGCTTCCAATAGTAGATAATGATTTCAGGCTGAGGGGCCTCATAACTATAAAGGACATCGAGAAGAGAAGAAAATATCCAAATGCCTGCAAGGACAGGCTTGGAAGGCTCAGGGTGGGAGCTGCTGTGGGTGTTGGGGCTGATACCCCGGACAGGGTCGACGCCCTTGTTAAAATCGGTGTCGATCTTATTGTTGTTGACACAGCCCACGGACACTCAAAAGGAGTTTTAGAAACTGTAAGGTTTATAAAGAAGAAATACCCCAGACTCGATGTGGTAAGTGGAAATGTTGCTACAGCAGAAGGTACAAGGGATCTCATAAAGGCAGGAACCGATGCAGTAAAGGTGGGCATAGGTCCTGGTTCTATATGTACTACAAGGGTTATTGCAGGTGCAGGCGTCCCGCAGATAACAGCCCTCTGGGAATGCTTTAAGGTTGCGAATAAATATAAGATACCCTTGATAGCTGACGGAGGGATAAAATTCTCAGGGGATATAACAAAGGCCCTTGCAGCAGGGGCGAGCTCTGTAATGATCGGAGGGATCTTTGCCGGGACCGAGGAAAGTCCAGGCGAGGTTGTTCTCTTTCAGGGAAGGAGTTACAAGGTTTACAGGGGGATGGGTTCCATCGGGGCGATGGAGGCAGGTGCAAAGGATAGATACTTCCAGGAAGGTGTTACGGAGGCAAAGCTTGTCCCTGAGGGGGTTGAAGGAAGGGTACCCTATAAAGGCCCTTTATCAGCAAGCGTCCATCAGCTTATGGGAGGTCTCAGGTCAGGGATGGGGTACTGCGGATGTAAAAATGTTGGAGAGATCAGGAAGAAGGTGCGGTTCTTAAAAATAACAAATGCCGGCTTAAGGGAAAGCCATGTCCATGATGTAATAATCACGAAGGAATCCCCCAATTACAGGCTGGAGTGGATTTAATCCCTTTTTCATCCCCCTTTAGCAAAGGGGGAAGGAGGGGGATTATTTTAATATGGAAAAAGACTATAGAGACAAGATTTTAATACTCGACTTTGGTGCCCAGTATACCCAGCTCATAGCAAGGAGGGTTAGGGAGGGTAAGGTCTATTCCGAGATATTCAGTTTCAATGTACCTGTTGAAAGGATAAAGGCCTTTAGCCCTAAGGGGATTATATTATCCGGTAGCCCTGCCAGTGTCTATGATAAGGATGCACCTATCTGTAATCCTGAAGTTTTTAAACTCGGCATCCCTGTTCTCGGGATCTGTTATGGTATGCAGCTTATTACCCATCTCCTCGGCGGCCGTGTCGCAAAGGCAATGAAAAGAGAATATGGAAGAGCAGAATTAATAATCGATGATGATTCTGATATCTTTAAAGACCTTAAGACTCAAGACTCAAGACTCAAGACTATTGTTGTATGGATGAGCCACGGTGACAGGATAGAAAAGCAACCCGAGGGATTCACGCCTATCGCCCATACAGGAAGCTCTCCTGTAGCCGCTATGAAGGACAGGTCGAGAAAATTTTATGCTGTCCAGTTCCATCCTGAAGTCGTCCATACGCCGGAAGGCACAAAGATCTTGCAGAACTTTATTTATGATATATGCGGCTGCAGGCCAACATGGACAATGGCCTCCTTTATTGACTCCTCCGTTAGAAGTATAAAGGAGATGGTCG
>CAKKRL010000054.1 GCA_919902655.1 Thermodesulfovibrionia bacterium | reverse complement strand
ATTCCATATTGATAGGCAAGGTCCTGGAGGTCGCATTCCCCTGCCTTCTGACAAACCATACAGTCATAGGGGTGATCAGAGAGAAGCAGATCAAGGACTGTTTTTCTCAGGTCTTCTATATAAGGGGAAGATGTCGTTACCTCCATACCTTCATCAGCAGGCATAGTGCATGCAGTAACAGGTCTACCCAGTCCCTTAATCTCAACAATACAGAGACGGCAACCTCCCTGAGGGGTAAGTTTCGGATGATAGCAGAGTGTCGGTATATGTATGCCTGCTGACCTTGCCGCATCAAGGACCGTCTTACCTTCATCAGTTATTACTTTCTTGCCATCAATCGTAAGAGTAATCATAACTTCTCCACAGCAGAGAATTTACATACCTCAAAACAGGCACCACATTTTATGCACAGATCCTGATAAATCCTATGGAGTTTCTTCTTCTCACCAGTAATTGCAACGGCAGGACAGGCTATCCTGCATGCCCCGCAGCCATTACAGGACTCAAGGATAGAAAAGGTTATCAGGGCATTACATACCTTTGCAGGACATTTCTTATTCTTTATATGTTCCTCATATTCATCTCTGAAATATTTTATTGTTGAAAGGACAGGATTCGGTGCTGATTGACCGAGGCCGCAGAGGGATGTAACCTTTACCTTCCCGCCAAGTTCCTCAAGGAGGGCAAGGTCTTCTTCTTTACCATTGCCTGCTGTAATCCTTTCGAGTATCTCAAGCATCCTTTTAGTTCCTATCCTGCAAGGGGGACATTTACCGCATGATTCCTTCTGGGTAAACTCGAGGAAGAACTTGGCAATTGCAACCATGCAGTCTGTCTCATCAAGAACGATCATACCTCCAGAGCCCATTATGGATCCGGCCTTTGCAAGGGTCTCATAGTCAACCTTAAGGTCTATCATCGATGACGGGATACAACCTCCTGATGGCCCTCCTGTCTGTACGGCCTTGAAGGTCCTGTCCTTTTCTATTCCGCCTGCGATATCGTAGATTATCTCCTTCAGAGAAATTCCCATGGGAACCTCGATAAGCCCTGTATTCTTGATCTTCCCTGTGAGCGCGAAGACCTTTGTCCCTTTACTGCCATCACTCCCTATTGAGCTATACCACTTTGCCCCATTCTTTATGATAAGTGGAAGATTCGCAAGTGTTTCAACATTATTTATGACTGTGGGCTTTCCCCATAATCCTTTCTGGGCCGGAAAAGGAGGCCTTGTTCTCGGCATTCCCCTTCTGCCCTCAATGGATGCTATAAGCGCAGTCTCCTCACCGCATACAAATGCCCCTGCACCGAGCTTTATCTTTATATCGAAGTCTATATCAGTCCCGAAGATCTTCTTACCGAGAAAACCCTTTTCTCTCGCCTTCCCGAGGGCAATGCCAAGTCTTTTTACAGCAAGGGGATATTCAGCCCTTATGTATACATAACCTTCCTTTGCATTTATTGCATACGCTCCAATGATCATTCCCTCTATCACAGAATGAGGATTCCCCTCAATGATCGCCCTGTCCATAAAGGCCCCAGGGTCTCCTTCATCGGCATTACATATAAAATACCTCGTTTCCTCCTTTTGGGACCTGCAGAACTCCCATTTCTTCCCTGTGGGGAACCCGGCACCGCCACGGCCTCTAAGTCCAGAGGACTTAACCTCTTCTATCACTTCAACAGGAGTCATTTTAGTCAGTGCCTTCCTTGCAGATTCATATCCATCCATTAGAATATATGCCTCGATATCCTCCGGGTCTATCTTTCCGCAGGCATCAAGGACAACCTTCATCTGTTTCCCGTAGAAGGCATTATAGTCTTCTCTGACAGTCCATTCCTCTACAACCCTACCGTTTATGATATGTTCTTCTACGATCCTTCCGACCATTTCAGGTTTAATGAACTGATAGGTTGTCTTTTTACCATTCTGCAGTACATCTACAAGCACATCCTTTGAACAGAGCCCCATGCAGCCTACCTGATGGACAGAACAGTTTGGCTCAAAAGATGCTTTTATGCCCCTCTTCCCGGTCTCTTCTTTAAAGGCCATTAAGACCCTTTCCCCGCCTGATGCAATACCACCAGGGCCAAGGCAGACCTTTACAACAATATCCCTTTCCGTTTCTTTCTTGTTCTTGCTATTCCTTATCATCGGACCTTTTTGTCTGGTATTTTTTAAGAGTCCTTGTAATCTTATCAGGTGTTATACCGCCATATACGTCTTTATTTATGACTATAACAGGTGCCATACTGCATGTCCCTATGCACGCCACTTTCTCGAGTGTAAATTTTTGATCCCTTGTTGTATCCTCACCGCTACCGAGACCCAGGATAGTTCTGATCGAGTTGATAATCCGCTCAGACCCCTTCACATGACAGGCTGTTCCACAGCACGCAGTGATGATGTTCTCTCCCCTCGGTCTTAAATGGAACTGGGCATAGAAGGTGGTCACGCCATATAATTTGCTTTCGGGAATATCAAGCCTTTTAGAGATAAGATCCACAGCATCCTCAGGGATATAACCAAAGATATCCTGAATATCCTGGAGAAGCGGTATGATGTTTCCCTTCGTATCTCTGTATTTTTCTAAGATATCCCCCAAAAGATCTTCTTTCTTTGACTGTGGATTCACCTTCTGTGCCCCCTGTTGAATTTCAAAAAACCTTTAGAAAAAGACCGATGGATACCTGATGTTGCGATAGAACAGTATTAGAAGAACGATTATTAATTAGTTTTATTTCTTAAGAAAAAGAGAAATTAAATTTATCAAAAACGATATTCAAAGTCAAGGGGTTTTATAGTCAGATAAATATTATTGATAGAGTTTTTGGCTGTAGTTCCGTATTTAAGAAAGACCTAAATGCCTAAGGTCTTTTTTACAATCTCACGGAGGTTCTCAGGGCGGAAAGGTTTTGTTATATATCCTGAGGCGCCTAATTCCATCCCCCTTCTCATGTCTTCCTCGCTTCTTTCTGTGCTTACTATCAGAAGCGGTATATCTTTATAGGAAGGATGGTTTTTCACAAAACTTATCAGTTCAAGGCCGTTAATATCCGGCATATTTATATCCGTAATGATGAGGTCAAAATTCTGCGTGGGGAGTGTCTTCAATGCCTCGAATCCGGTGCCTGCCTCTACAGATGAGAAGTCTTCTATCTCTTCTAGGGCAGCCCTGATCATTGATCTTGTTGTGGAAGAATCTTCAACTACAAGGATATTTTTCACTGGTACCTCCTTTCAGGCTCTTTCCTCTTCATTCTTTCAAGCTCTAAAATTTTCCTCTCCAGTAATGCCTTTTCCATAGCCAGCCCGGCCTGATTTATGAAGATTTCTAAACCCTCAATATCATCTATAGGTTTCATTTCAGGGAGATTGTCACCGTAAAGAAGCGCTATGACCTTGCCTTCACTGATAAGAGGGATCACCAGCACCTCCAGCGGGGCTGCCCCGCCTATCTCATTGATGAGATAGTCATTCCATTTGTTCTCCTCAAGTGCGCCTTTATAGGTCTGACGTGTCTCCAGAACCATGGTAAAGACAGATGGTTCGTTAAGCGGAATCCTGATATTTCTCACCTTCTGGTCGGGGGATTCTCCCTTTGTCTCTATACTGAACTGACCCAATCCTACAATCTCATTCTTCTTTACCATGAAGATAATTCCCCTGCTTATAACATCACTCGCATATCGGAGGATAAGCAATGTTATTTCGGATGTGGCAGAAGGGAACCGGAGTTCGGTAACCATCGCCTTGAGCGAAGATAACGTCTTCCTGTCCTCTCCGGCTTTTTCTAAGAGGTCCTCCTCTTTCCACTCCTCCGTGTCTATCGCCTCTTCGAGAGGTTCGAATTTCGGCGATAGCATCCTGGATACAATCCCTGCCCCCTCTTTTTTCCTTTCATCATAGAGCCTCGTACTCTCCATTATCAGATACTCAGGACTCATGCCATGCTGGAGGGGATATCCGAGGTGGTTCATCTTCACCTTTTCCTTCATATCACCTTCCCCTAACTCAAAGCTGAAATCCCCTTCCTGCCATATCAGAAGCCTGTAAACTATATCCTCTATCTTCTGTCTGTTCACCTCTTCCAATGTCTCTTTTGATACTATCCCCATCTCAAAAAGAATCTCCTCTATAGGCTTATCCGCTGGAAGTTTCTTTCTTATCTCTTTTGCGAGATTCAGGTCTTTTTCCTTTATCATCTGTCCCGAAAGAAGTATCTCCCCGATATCCTCTTTCATGAAATCTGCTGCTGCCTGTATAACCTGACCGTTTTTAAAAACCACAATCCCCCTGCCTTCTTTCCCCGTTATTATTAAAGCACCTGTCTTCCGGCTTAAGCTTACTATCTGGAATATATCTGGTAAAGCAAGGTCTTCCAATCGCCCTACAAGACTCATAGGTTCATCCCTCTAACTAATCTTTATACCCTTTAGGTATAGCCACTATTCCTGAGGGCGTAATATGGAATCTCTTTGCATCCTCTTTCAGATTATATCCGATAACTGTCTTTGGAGGTATCTTTATATCCTTATCTATAATAGCCCTCCGTATCTTACAGTATCTCCCGATTTCCACATTTTCCATAATAATAGACTCCTTCACCTCTGCATAGCTCCGGACACGCACGTTGGGCGACAGGACAGAATTCTGAACCCTGCCACCGCTTATAATGCACCCTCCTGAAACTATAGAATCCAGGGCTATTCCCAGACGCCCGCCTTTATATTCCTGGGCAAAGACAAACTTTGCAGGAGGGTACTGCCCCTGGTATGTCCTTAGCGGCCATTCCTTATCGTACAGGTTAAAGAGGGGGTCTACAGAGGCAAGGTCCATATTAGCCTCCCAGTATCCGTCAAGGGTCCCGATATCCCTCCAGTATTTCGCCTTCTTCCTGTTTTCATCCTTAAAGTTATAGGCACAGACTTTCTTTTTAGCAATTATTCCGGGGATGATATTCTTACCGAAGTCATGGGCTGTATCCCTTAATGCATCATCCTTGAGTTCCTGGATGATCTCCTCGGTTTTAAAGAGATAGACTCCCATTGAGACAAAGGACTGTCTCGGATTCCCCGGAATAGTCTTAGGTTTCTTAGGTTTCTCTTCAAAACCTATCACCCTTGACCCCCTGTTTACCTCGATAACACCGAAATCAGATGCCTTCTTGCTGTCCATCTCTATTGCTGCGATAGTAGCATCAGCACCTTTTAAGAGATGAAACTCGTACATCTCTGAATAGTCCATCTTATATACATGGTCTCCTGAAAGGATAAGGAGATAGGGAGGCGCCTCTTTCTCTATCATATATACATTTTGATAGACAGCATCTGCCGTCCCCATATACCACCCTTCCCCTGTCCTCTGCTGGGCAGGGATAGCTATTATATACTCCCCAAGTTCCGCACTGAAGAGATTCCATCCGAGGGTGAGATGACGGTGGAGAGAGAGGGACTTATACTGGGTGAGGACTGCGATCTTTCTGATCTGGGAATTTATACAATTGCTAAGAGTAAAATCTATGATCCTGTATTTACCTCC
>CAKKRL010000053.1 GCA_919902655.1 Thermodesulfovibrionia bacterium | reverse complement strand
AAGGTGGGCAATACAATCCTTTTCGACAAGTTTTCGGGCTCAAAGATAAACATCGATAACGTAGAATCCCTCATCCTTAAGGAAGAGGATATTCTTGGAATAATTGAGTAAAGAATTGAATCGTGGATTGACCCCGATTTATCGGGGTGGAATGCGGATTTTTTTAAATCCAAATCCGAAATCGCAAATATGAAATTAAGATAAGGAGGAAGACTATGGCTAAACAATTGCTTTTTGATGACGCTGCAAGGACATCCATCCTTAAGGGGGTAACAGCCCTTACCGATGCAGTCAAGGCTACTCTTGGTCCAAAGGGGAGGAACGTTATTATTGATAAGAAATATGGCGCTCCTGCTATCACAAAGGACGGTGTAACAGTAGCAAAAGAGATAGAGCTGAAGGACCCGTACGAAAACATGGGGGCCCAGCTTGTAAGAGAGGTAGCAAGCAAGACAAGTGATGTGGCAGGTGATGGTACCACAACAGCAACGGTCCTTGCCTATTCCATCTTTAAGGAAGGTATAAAGTATGTAACCGCTGGTGCAAATGCAATGGATGTAAAGAGGGGAATAGAGAAGTCAGTGGAGGTTGTTGTTGAAGAACTCAAAAAACTCTCAAAGCCGACGCAGGAAAAGAAGGAAATCGCCCAGGTAGGAACAATCTCTGCAAATAATGACCCTGAGATAGGGGATCTGATTGCAGAGGCGATGGATAAGGTCGGAAAAGACGGAGTAATCACTGTCGAAGAGGCAAAGAGCATGTCAACCTCTCTGGAGGTTGTTGAAGGCATGCAGTTTGACCGGGGATATATCTCTCCCTATTTTGTGACGGACCCGGAGAGGATGGAGGTTAATCTTGAAGATGTCTTCATCCTGATCATTGAGAAGAAGATAAGCGGAATGAAGGACCTTCTGCCTATCCTCGAGCAGACCGCAAAGATGGGAAGGCCACTTCTCATAATCGGTGAAGATGTCGAAGGCGAGGCCCTTGCTACCCTCGTAGTTAATAAATTAAGAGGGACCATCAGTGTAGCAGCAGTTAAGGCCCCTGGATTCGGTGATAGAAGGAAGTCCATGCTTGAGGATATAGCAATCCTTACAGGTGGCCAGATGATTTCAGAAGATATCGGTCTTAAACTCGAAAATGTAAAACTGTCTGACCTCGGAAAGGCAAAGAAGATCCATATAGATAAGGATAATACCACAATCGTTGAGGGTGCCGGTGATCACTCAAAGGTACAGGGCAGGGTCAAGCAGATAAAGACACAGATCGAAGAAACAACATCCGATTATGACAAAGAGAAACTTCAGGAAAGACTCGCAAAATTAGTTGGCGGTGTTGCTGTTATCAATGTAGGTGCTGCTACAGAAACAGAGATGAAGGAGAAGAAGGCCAGAGTGGAAGATGCCCTCCATGCAACAAGGGCCGCTGTAGAGGAAGGGGTCGTACCTGGCGGTGGAGTTGCATTATTGAGGTGTATCCCTGCACTCGAGAAACTTAAACTTGAAGGAGACCAGAGGTTGGGCGTCGAGATAGTTAAAAGGGCCCTTGAGGAGCCAATAAGGCAGATTGTGAATAACTGCGGTCTTGAAGGCTCTGTAATTGTCGAGAAGGTTAAGGCTGAGAAGACCAACAGGGGATTTGACGCAAATACAGAACAGTATGTCGATATGATGGCTGCAGGTATCATTGACCCCACAAAGGTTACCCGTTACGCCCTTCAGAATGCTGCCAGCGTTGCAGGGCTTATTCTCACCACATCTGTCATGATAACAGATATTCCAGAGGAGAAGAAGGAACCCATGATGCCGCCTGGTGGAGGTATGGGAGGAATGTATTAAGAAAATCAAAGTCAAAATCCAGATTAATTAGATATTTGGATCTGACATTTTAACCCTTCTTTCCGAACCCCATCCCGTCGTAAATCGGGATGGGGTCTTATTTTAAACAGTCCTGATATTTCTTTCGGTTTTAGATTGACAATAGAAGAGTGTGTATAATATACTTACAAAAATTCAAACATGTCGTAAGGAGGAACTCGGTATGGGAGGTGCATTGAAGGTGAGCAGTGATTCATGGCAGAAGGAGGTTCTGGAGGCAGAAGGACCTGTCCTGGTGGACTTCTGGGCTTCGTGGTGCGGACCCTGCATGATGATAGCCCCTATAGTTGAAGAAATGGCAACCGAATACGCAGGCAAACTCAAGGTCGTAAAGTTAAATACCGATGAGAATCCTGACATTGCAAGCCGTTATAAAATTATGGGGATTCCTACACTCATCTTTTTTAAAGATGGAACGATAGCTGATCAGATTGTTGGCGCTGTTCCGAAGACCCAGCTCAAGGCAAAGATAGATTCCCTGCTTATAGCTAAGCAATAAGAACCAGGATTTAAGGGGTCAAGGATTCGAGTAACTGATATTTATTTTACCTGAACCATCGAATCCTATCTTTTTTGACTGTATGAGTGAAAAATACGATGTAGCTATCATCGGTGGAGGCCCTGCAGGACTTACTGCAGGGCTTTATACTTCAAGGGCAGGGATTAAATCACTTCTCATAGAGAAGGGTGTTCCCGGAGGACTGATGGCTGCAACCTACTGGATCGAGAACTACCCGGGATTTGATGAAGGCATATCAGGTCTGGATCTTTCGAAAAAGATGGAAAAACAGGCAAGGAGATTCGGTCTCGATTTAAGGACGGGAAGTATTGATGATATCAGGATTAATGGTAAAGAAAAGGTGCTTATATCCGACAATGGTACAGAGATATCGACAAAAGCGGTTATCATCGCCACAGGGTCAGACCCTAAAAAACTGAATGTGGAGGGTGAGGAAAGATTAAGGGGGAAAGGTGTTTCCTACTGTGCCACATGTGATGGGGCCTTTTTCCGTGATAAGAAGGTAGCTGTAATAGGCGGTGGAAACTCGGCCTTGCAGGAGGCAATCTTCCTAACCCGTTTTGCAGAAGAGATTTTTATTGTCCACAGAAGGGATACGCTAAGGGCAACAAAGATCAACCAGGAAAAGGCGTTCAGTGAGAGTAAAATCAAATTCATCTGGGACTCTGTTGTCGAGAAGATAGAGGGAAACGAAACCTTAAGCAGTATTAGATTAAAGAACCTCAGGAGTAAAGAATCAGAAAATCTTCGTGTTGACGGCATATTTATCTATATAGGTTCCAGCCCCAATACTGAATTTCTCCGCGGTCTGGTAAAACTCGACTATTATAGATTCATAATCACTGATGAAAAAATGGCTACCTCTGTGCCGGGGATATATGCAGCCGGGGATGTCAGGGCAAATGACCTGAAACAGATTGTAACTGCCGCAGGTGACGGGGCAATAGCTGCCCTATCAGCAGAAAGATACATAGAAGAAAATTTCAGACAGGATTGAGAAATGACCAGGGTAAAAGTAATTACAACAGGAATCATCTTATTATCCCTCTTCTTCTTTATCACCAACTGTAAAAAGAGGGAATATCAGGCGATTATAGGTTCCCAGGCCCCTGATTTCACACTCACCGATCTCGACGGCAATAAAGTGAGCCTTTCCAATTACAAAGGGACGGTGATAATCATAGATTTCTGGGCTACCTGGTGCCCCCCATGCAAGGATTCAATCCCCTTTCTCGAAGGTCTTCACCAGAGATATAGGGAGAAGGGTCTTGTTATCCTCGGGATATCCTTTGACGGAGACACCGATACTGTAAGGAACTTCAGGAAGAAAATCACAATGACATACCCTGTCCTTATGGGAGATGACAGGCTGAAGAATGACTACGGTTTGATAGGGATACCGGAGATGTTCATCCTGGACAGGAATGGAATCCTTAAGCACCATCACCTGGGATTCGATGACTCCCTTCCTGCCCAGATAGAAAAAGAGGTAATGGAACTCCTCTAATTATCCCCCAATCTCCTTTTTAATAACTCATTCACTATCGCAGGGTTTGCCTTCCCCTGGGTTAAGTTCATTACCCGGCCTACAAAGAACCCGAAGAGCTTCTCCTTACCTGCCTTATATTCGGCAACCTGACCTGGATTTTCCCCTATAATCTGATCGATTATTCTAAGGATCTCATTCTCATCTGATATCTGAATCAGCCCCTTTTCTTTGACTATTGCGATTGCATCCTTGCCTGTCCTGTACATATCCTCAAATACTGCCTTGGCAATTTTGCCGCTTATCACATCTTCATCTATAAGTTTTAACATCTCTGCAAGCTGTCCTGGCAGAACCTGGCATTCCTCTATTTCTTTGTTTTCCTGATTAAGGAGCCTCATTAGTTCTCCCATGATCCAGTTGCTTACTATCTTGGGCTGTACATAATCCTTAAGGCACAATTCAAAATAATCGGCCATGGCCTTTGATGAAGTAAGTAAATCAGCATCATATTCCGGCAGTCCGTATTCTTTCACAAACCTCTCCCTCTTTACATATGGAAGTTCGGGGAGGGTCTTCCTGATCTCTTCAATCCAGTCACTACCTATCACAAGCGGGACAAGGTCAGGCTCGGGGAAATAGCGGTAGTCATGGGCCTCTTCTTTCGTCCTCATAGAAACCGTAATCCCCTTATCTGGGTCCCAGAGCCTCGTCTCCTGTACGACCTTCCCCCCTTCCTCCAGTATCCCTTTCTGTCTTTCAATCTCATACTCGAGTGCCTGCCTGACATGTTTGAAGGAATTCATATTCTTTATCTCTGCCTTTATTCCAAGCTCTCCTGCCCTAACCGGTCTGATAGAGACATTCGCATCGCACCTGAGACTCCCCTGCTCCATATTCCCATCGCAGACACCGAGATATCTGAGGATTGACCTCAGTTTCATCACATACTCTGCCGACTCTTCAGGGCTCCTTATATCAGGCTCACTAACAATCTCCATAAGGGGAACACCTGCCCTGTTCAAATCAACATGGCTCGCCCCGGCAATCCCCTCATGAATATTCTTGCCCGCATCCTCTTCAAGGTGAACCCTTGTGATACCTATCCTCCTTATAGCTCCGTCAACCACTATCTCAATATAACCAACTGTCGCAATAGGCAGTTCATACTGAGATATCTGATAACCCTTCGGCAGGTCGGGATAAAAATAGTTCTTCCTTGAAAATCGGCTGTAAGAAGCAATGGAGCAGTTTAATGCAAGGCCTGTCTTTATCGTGAACTCGATTGCCTTCCTGTTCATAACCGGGAGCACGCCGGGCATGCCGATACATACCGGGCATGTCTGCGTGTTAGGCTCGGAGCCGAATTTCGTCGAGCATCCGCAGAACATCTTCGACTTCGTCAAAAGCTGTGCATGAACCTCAAGCCCTATGACCGCCTCGTATTGCATTTTGTTCATTATTAAGCTTTATATGCTTATAACTATGCGGATACGGTCGAAAGATTTAATTCTTCAAGGGAGGAGTGTTTTCTCCATTTTTTTACATAGACAAAAATCACGGGTTGTTCTGATTCTTTATTCCTCAGAGAGGTCTCTTTATGCCAGCGATTAAAATCGTCTTCTCCTTCGATTTGGAATATGACCATAGCATTGGCCGGTATTTTCTCTGCAAATTCTTCGTTCTCTATCAAGTATCTTTGGAACTCTGTTGAGAGCATTGTTAAAAAATCTGAGTAATCACTCATTTTGCACTCCTTTCAAAAACTCCTGTTTATATTTTAACCAATTTTTGTTAATATCCCAATCTCCATAGGTCAGGGCACTTTCAAAACTTAAATTTAACATCGTCTTTGTCTTATTGCCTTTTATGTCATATTTATCTACGTGTGAAAATCCATGTGAACAATCATATCTTATAACCGCCTTCCATTCGCCCTTAACCACGACTTCTAATTGCACCACAAAATGTGTAACCTTACCTTTTTCTAATTCATGATAATGACGTTTTCTCACCCCTTCATCAAAGATTACTATAAAATCAACCACTTTTGCCATTAAATAATTTTACTCCATTTTTTGTTGTTTTTATAATAAAAAGCATCTGATTATTCCTTGTTTTTAATCCTCTATTTCTTACACACCCCAGCCCCCCTTCAAACCCTTCTACGAGTCATCGACAAATTCCCTGATTTCGTCCATAAAGATATACGCCATCCATGTCCCATTGCATTATCTTAAGATAACTTTTTTATTCTTCCACCCTCGCCTCAAGCTCTGATTTGAAATAATTTATTGTTCTTGTTAGGATTCATTAAACTTTTCGTAATTTATCATCCTTAAGGATTTTCATTTCCAGAAGCCTCTGTTTTTCATGTTCTATCTCTGTTTTCAGGACTTCCGGGTCAGGCAATTGTAACTTATACTTTGAGGCAAATATCCTATTATTCATTCCGCCAAGAGCATATTCAACTACGGTTCTCTTTTTGTCCGTACAGAGTATCAGACCAACAGGATCATTTTCTTCAGGCAATTTCTCCTTATCTTTAAAATAATTAACGTAAAGGTTCATCTGCCCTGCATCTGCATGTGTAAATTCACCAATCTTCAAATCTATAGCAACAAGACATCTCAAAACCCTGTGATAAAGAAGAAGGTCAAGGCGGTAATGGATTCCTTCAAGGGTTATTCTTTTTTGTCTGGCAGCAAAGGTAAAGCCATTTCCTAATTCAAGAAGGAAATGCTCAAGATGATGGATTAAAGCATCTTCTAATTGAGACTCTGAATATTCATCTTTCAAACCAAGAAATTCAAGGATGTAAGGGTCTTTGATTTCATCCTCAGGCTTAAGAATAATAGGCTTTTCGTGTGCTTTGGCAATAACTGCCATCTTACGCTTGGATAAAGCGGTTCTTTCATATAGCATTGACTGAATTTGTCTATCAAGCTGCCTTACAGACCAATTGCCCCTTACACATTCCGCCTCGTAGAATTCACGCTGGAATGGTTCATCAAGACGAAGTAATAAACGGTAATGGGACCAAGATAAGGTGAATCTTTCAGTGAGTGGATGGATTGCTAAAGTTATCTCGGAATTCCGAGACAGCGTTGCGGATTTCTGCCCTTCTAATTTCCGAGACACTGTCTCGGAAATCCTAACCGGATAACTCAAATAAAAACGCCTCATTGCTTCAAGATTGTCAGAGGAGAAACCACGTCCAAATTTTCTGTTCAGGTCTTTGGATACCTTCTGGAGTAACCCCTCTCCATATTCCGCCCTTTCTTTCCCCTTCTGCTCATACTCTACAATCCTTCTCCCAATAAGCCAGTAAGTAGTCACCAGTGCAGTATTCACATACCGCACCGCCGCCTTTCGCCCCTGCTCAATGAGAGAGGCAAGGTCGGTGATGAGGGAGGAATAAGTATTGGCTTTTGTAATCTTTTTCATCCACTACCCTTTTCAATCATTTTCCTATCCCTCCTGCCTTGCCTCATATTCAGATTTGAAATCCTTATAATTCTTTTCCCTCAACGCCTTAAATTCCAAATATTTTATTAATCTTAGCTTCCCATTCATCACCGAATATTACCTGAAACTCAATCTTTTTCTCAGCAAATTCTAAATTCAATTCTCTCCAGTCTTTCTCCTGCCCTAATTTGTTGCAAAAATCAAAAACATTCTTTTTATAATCAGTGTCTTCATTT
>CAKKRL010000052.1 GCA_919902655.1 Thermodesulfovibrionia bacterium | reverse complement strand
CAGGACTTTATGCAGAGGGTGAGACGAAGGTGAAAGAGCCGGGGAAATCGAGGGACCATACAGAGAGGATGTTAATGGCATTTGGTGCAGATCTCAAGGAATTTGACCTTACTGTATCCATAAAAGGAAGGCCGGCACTTAAGGCAAGGGATATCGTAGTGCCAGGAGATTTTTCCTCTGCGGCCTTTTTTATAGTTGCAGGGATACTTGTACCTGATTCAGAGGTCATTATAAAAAATGTAGGGGTGAACCCTACAAGAACCGGTTTGCTGGATATTCTTAAAAGAATGAAGGCCGAGATCCATTTAGAAAACCTGAGGGATATTGGCGGTGAGCCTATGGCAGATATATCTGTGAAATCAGGCCATCTCGGTGGAGCAGAGATAAAGGGGAATGAAATTTTAAAGGCAATAGATGAATTTCCGATAATATGTGTTGCTGCATCTCTATCGGAAGGTGAGACAGTGATAAGAGAGGCAGAAGATCTAAGGGTAAAGGAGTCTGACAGGATCTCTGCTATGGTAAAGGAATTGAGGAAGATGGGGGTTGAGATTGAGGAGTTTCCTGATGGAATCAGGATAAAAGGGAGGGAGAGGCTTAAAGGGGCTGTATGCAACAGTCATGGAGACCACAGGGTGGCTATGGCCATCGCTATTGCAGGACTTCTTGCTGATAGGGAGACCGTAATAGAGGATACGGAATGTATCTCTACATCATTTCCAGGATTTATAGAGACATTAAATGGATTAAGAAATGGCTAAAAGAAAGATCATCGCTATAGATGGCCCGTCAGGGGCTGGTAAAAGTACAACAGCAAAGGCTCTGGCAGAAAGGCTTGGATATATCTATGTAGATACAGGGGCGATGTACAGGGCGATTGGCTGGAAGACAAAGAAAGAAATGATTCTGCTTACTGAGGAGTCGTTAAAAAACCTCTGTTCCATTACTGATATCAGACTCGATAGGTCCCCGACCGGAGTAGGGATGAAGATCTTTGTTGATGGCATTGATGTGACAGAGGAGATAAGGACACCCGAGATGGGTATGATGGCATCAGCCGTATCTGCCTTTCAGTGTGTCAGAGAGAGGCTATTAGAACTCCAGAGGGGGATGGGGAGGAACGGCGGGATAGTGATGGAAGGAAGGGATATCGGTACTGTGGTTTTCCCTGATGCAGATATTAAATTTTTCCTTGACGCTAAGATTGAGGAAAGGGGGAAAAGGAGACATCTTGATCTCAAGTCTAAAGGTATGGGGGATGATCTCGTAAGGGTTACAGATGAGATAAGAAAGAGGGATGAGGCCGATATCGCAAGGACCCTGGCACCATTAAAGAAGGCCGGGGATGCCCTGTATATTGATTCATCAAATATGACCGTTCAGGAAGTTGTTGAAACAATGCTAAAAGAGATTAAGAAGGATGAAGGTTGAGGGGTTTGGTTTACAGGGCTGTTCATGTTATAATCTTTCTGTTTGCAAAGATATTTTTCAGGCTGAAGATTGTCGGACATTCGAATATTCCGAGAAAAGGCGGGGTCATTGTAGCGGCCAACCATGTGAGCTATCTCGACCCTCCGCTTATCGGGTGCTCGATATTAAGAAGTGCCAATTTTATGGCGATGTCTGAGCTTTTTAAGAACCCATTTTGCAGGGTTATTTACAGGGCTATAGGGGCCTTCCCCATAAAAAGGGAGGAGGCTGATACAAAGGCAATCAAAAATGCCATCAGGCTTCTTAAAGAAGGTAATGTTGTTGTAATCTTCCCTGAAGGGACGAGGAGTTACGATGGAAAGCTGCAGGAGCCAAAGGGTGGTGTGGGGATGATAGTCTCGCTGAGTAAGGCGAAGGTGGTGCCGGCATTTATTAAAGGTACCGAAAAGGCATTTCCGAGGGGGGCATGGATATTTAAGCCTGTACCTGTGACCGTATATTTTGGTGAACCCCTCGAATTTTCTGGAGAGGCCACAAAGAAAGGGCTTTCAGCCGAAAGGAAAATACATTATAATAATATAAATATGAAGATAATGGATGAGATAACTAAGATGCAGGAAAAGGCTGTTAATAGAGGGGATGGAAGGGAATGAAGGTAATTACTGTTGCGAATGCAGGTTTCTGTTTTGGTGTTAAGAGGGCAATAAATATAGCCTTCCAGTCCGCCAGGGATAGTAAAGAAGGGATCTATACCCTTGGCCCTATTATCCATAATCCCCAGGTAGTAAAAAAGCTGGCAGATGAAGGTGTCAGGTCCGTAGAAGACCTCGATAAGGAGGATATCGGGAAGTTGATAATAAGATCCCATGGCGTTCCAACAGATGTTATTGAGGAGGCGTCTGAAAAGGGTATTGAGATTATTGATGCTACCTGCCCCTTTGTAAAGAACGCCCAGAAATACGCCCATCTTCTGGGTAAAGAGGGGTATCAGGTTATAATCGTCGGTGACAGGGATCATCCCGAGGTTAAGAGCATACTTAGTTATGCCGGGGACAGGGCTGTCGTTGTGAACAGGGCATCACTGATTGATGAGATTCCTTTGAATGACAGGGTCGGGATTATTGCACAGACAACCCAGAGGCATTCTATTTTTCAGGAGGTTGTGTTAAAATGTTTCGAAAAGGCCAAGGAGGTAAAGGTTTATGATACCATCTGCAATTCAACAACTACGAGGCAGGATGAGACAAAAAGACTTGCAGGAGAGGTAGATATTGTAATTGTGGTAGGCGGTAAATGCAGTGCAAACACAACCCAGCTTGCAACCATATGTAAGCAGATGGGGACCAGGACCTTCCATATCGAAGTCCCCGAGGAAATAGAAGAGGACTGGTTTTACGGGATGGAAAAGGTTGGTGTTACAGCAGGTGCATCCACACCCGGATGGATTATTGACAGCGTTATTGAAAGGATTCACGATATAGATAAAAAATTGTCCGAAAGGAGAGGGGTATAAAATAATGAAGACAGAAGGCATTGCCGATGAGTTAATGAACAAAGAAGAACTCGAAAAACTTTATGAAGAGACCTTCAAGACTGTTAAGGAGGGAACCGTAATAAAGGGAACTATTATGAAGATAGGCCAGGAAGGGGTTATGGTAGATATTGGATATAAGTCTGAAGGTATAGTTCCTATAGCAGGGTTCAGCGGAAAGGAATTGGCAGAACTTAAGGTTGGGAATGTGATTGAGGTATATCTGGAAGATAAGGAGAACGATGAAGGGAACATAGTCCTTTCCAAGGATAAGGCCGACAAGATAAAGATCTGGGAGGCTATCGAGGAGGCCTGCATAAAGGGAAGTCCGATGCAGGGGATTATTGTTGCAAAGATAAAGGGAGGGTTGACGGTAGATATCTCCGGGGTGAAGGCCTTTCTCCCAGGATCACAGATTGATCTCAGGCCTATAAGGGATATGGATCACCTGATTGGGAAGAGCTATACGATGAAGGTACTCAAGGTAAACCAGAAACGTGGAAATATTGTACTTTCAAGGAGGGCTGTCCTTGAGGAAGACAGGGAGAAAAGGAGAGGGGCAACCCTGTCAAAGCTTTCTGAGGGAGAAAAGGTCCAGGGTGTTGTCAAGAATATAACAGAGTATGGCGTATTCATTGATTTAGGGGGTATCGACGGACTCCTCCACATCACTGATATGTCCTGGGGGAGGATAAGCCATCCCTCCGAGCTTTTTATGATAGGGGATAAGGTCGAAGTAGTTGTCCTGAAATATGACAGGGAGAATGAAAGGGTTTCTCTCGGTTATAAACAGAAGACGCCTGATCCATGGGGCATGGCGGAAGAAAGGTATCCTGTTGGCAAGAAAGTAAGGGGAAAGATTGTGAGCATAACCGAATACGGTGCGTTCATCGAACTTGAGGAAGGGGTGGAAGGTCTCGTCCATATCTCAGAGATGTCCTGGACCCAGAAGATAAAGCACCCATCAAAATTAGTAGCCATGGGTGATGTTATTGATGCTATAGTTTTGACTGTGGATAGGGAGAGCAGAAAGATCTCTCTCGGCATGAAACAGGTAGAGCCGAATCCCTGGGAACTAATAACAGGAAAATATAAGGTTGGTGAAAGGATGGAGGGTAAGATAAGAAGCCTTACGGAGTTCGGGGCCTTTGTGGGGCTTGAAGAGGGGATAGACGGCCTGATCCATATCTCAGATATATCATGGACAAGACATTTAAAGCATCCCTCAGAGGTTCTGAAAAAGGGACAGAAGGTAGAGGCCGTGATCCTTTCGATAGACAGGGATAAGGAGAGGATTTCTCTTGGCATAAAACAACTTACTCCCGACCCGTGGGAGAAGGAGATACCTGAAAAATTCAGGGTTGGAGACCTGGTAGGAGGAAAGGTTGTGAAAGTGACTGAGTTCGGGGTTTTTCTTGAACTTGAAGAGGGTATTGAGGGTCTTGTCTATTCTTCTGAGATGGAGAGGGGTTCGGATGCAAAGGGGGCTCCCGGCAAGATGGAGGATATCGCCAAAGTCGGGGAAGAGATTAGTGCGAGGATTGTGAAGGTGGATACATCAGAGAGGAAGATAGGCCTCACTATGAAGACCCATAAGAGGGAAAAAAAGGTGCAGGATGAAGATTCATAGAGGTGAAAATGGCTAAGAGACACCTTATTCTGGGTATTGTTGCAACTTTTTTTTTAATAATTCTCTTCTTTATTGTTACATACAGTATTTCCACAATTGCTGGTAAGAAGGCACCTGTATTTTCCGACAGGGTTGCACTTATAAGGGTTGAGGGGATAATACTTGATTCCAGGGAGACGATTGAACAGCTTAAAAGGTACGGTAAAGATAATTCTGTTAAGGCGATAGTATTGAGGGTCGACAGTCCAGGAGGAGGTGTTGTCCCTTCTCAGGAGATATATGAAGAGGTTAAGAAGATCAGGGAGAAGGGTGAGAAGAAGGTCGTTGTCTCTATGGGCTCTGTTGCTGCCTCCGGGGGATATTACATAGCATGCCCTGCAGATAAAATTGTGGCGAACCCGGGTTCCATCACAGGGAGCATCGGTGTGATTATGGAACTTGCAAATATTGAAGGGCTGCTTGAAAAGATCGGGGTGAAGAGTATCGTTATAAAAAGCGGAAGACACAAGGATATAGGCTCTGTCATGAGGGAGATGAGTGCGGAAGAAAAAGAGATACTCCAGAAGGTGCTCGACGATGTCCATAATCAGTTTGTCGAGGCAGTTGCAAACGGAAGGGGGATTAATGAAGATGAGGTAAGGAACATAGCTGACGGGAGGATATTTACAGGAAGGCAGGCAAAGGAAATGGGACTTGTCGATGAGATAGGAAATCTAGAGGATACTATAAAGTTAGCAGCACAGATCAGCGGAATAAAGGGTGAACCAAAGGTTGTGTCAGAGGATAAGAGGCCTGGCTTCCTTGAACTTTTCCTCGGGGATATCTTAGGCCGGAAGACGGATACTTTCAAAAAAAAGGTATCCTTTGATTATCTCTTCACATATTGATTTTTTGGTCTTGACAGGGCATCAAGGATATGATACTGATATTATAATTAATTTAAAGAGGAGGTTTCTTTATGACTAAGGCAGAACTAATCGAGAAGGTTACAGAAAGGATGAATTCTCTTACAACAAAACAGACAGAGGTTGTTGTGAATATGATTTTTGACAGCATCAAGGATGCCTTAGCCAAGGGAGAAAAGGTGGAAATCAGGGGCTTCGGAAGTTTCCGTATCAGGAACAGGAGATCAAGAGAGGGAAGAAACCCGAAGACAGGAACAGCAGTAAGCGTCCCGCCAAAAAAGGTACCATTTTTCAAGACAGGCAAGGAACTAAGGGAAATTGTAGACAGTTAGTTCTGCATCCGTAATTATAGACCGAACCAAAAATATTTTTTATTTCCCGTTATCCAGTTCCACAAACTTCCTCATTACCTCTTTTATCTGGTCGTCCTCGAGATGCATATCGGCCATCATAAAAAGCATGTTGTCTTCTTTGTAGATATGTTCTCTAAGAAGATTTATGTAACTTGTTCCGTTTTCTTTTATCAGGGCAGGTGCCTTTGCACTGTTTTCATCTCCAAGAAAGAGGTCTATTCCTTTTATAAGACTGTCCTTGTACCTGTTCAGGTCTTCGTGCTCCATCAGCATCACACCGACAGGGCCACCCTCTCTGGGAATGAATTTTTCGATCTCAGGGAAAAGTGCCTCCTCTTCTTTCCTGAAATGTATCTCTATTTCATTCTTTAAAAAATCTTTTAAGTCAGAAAGGGTCTTTTTTATATCCGGTGACTTAAGGTCTCTGATGGCCTGTTCCATAACCTTCAGACTTTCAAGCACCCTCTTATGATCAGCAGAAAGAATTTCGGTCGGTTTGCTCATTTCGTTCTCCCCTCAGGTTATTAGGTTTCTGAATTATATGAAGGGGTAACCTGATTAGGTATGATTTAAATCACATAACGGGCTTGACGATTGTATAATATCTATATTATGATAACAAAATGTTATCCGTCAAAGAACAGGTTGAGATAATTAAGCGTGGTGCAGTTGAGATCATCCAGGAAGATGAAATTATAAAAAAACTCGAGAAATCCCTTCGCGAAAAAAAACCTCTGAGGGTGAAGGCAGGTTTCGACCCCACAGCACCTGGTATCCATCTTGGCCATACCGTACTGCTAAATAAGATGAGACAGTTCCAGGACCTCGGACATGAGGTTATATTCCTTATAGGTGATTTCACAGGGATAATTGGCGATCCAAGTGGCAGGTCAGAGACAAGGAAATCTTTGACAAGGGAGGATATAGAGAAGAACGCTGAGACATACAGAAGACAGGTATTCAAAATCCTTGATGCTGAAAAAACTAAAGTCTTGTTCAACAGCGAGTGGTTAGGTAAGATGTCTGTGAATGGTTTCCTCGAACTCGGTTCAAAACAGACTGTAGCAAGGATGCTCGAGAGGGATGATTTTAATAAGAGATTTAAAGAGGGGAAAGATATTACCATACTCGAATTTTACTATCCCCTCCTTCAGGCCTATGACTCTGTTGCCCTGAAGGCAGATATAGAGCTTGGCGGTACTGATCAAAAATTTAATCTCCTCATGGGAAGGACTATCCAGAGAAGGTACGGCCAGGATGAACAGGTCCTTATATTGATGCCACTTCTTGAAGGGACAGACGGGGTAAACAAGATGAGTAAGAGCCTTGGTAATTACATTGGGATCAATGAACCGCCGAATGAGATATTTGGAAAGGTCATGTCTATTAGTGATGAGTTGATGTTAAGATATTATGACCTCTTGAGTCACATCCCGCTAAGCGAACTTAACAGATTGAAGGAGGGATTAAGAAACGATGTTATTCACCCCAAAAAGGCAAAGGAAGACCTTGCATTAGAAATTGTAGAGAGATACTGGGGGAAGGATGAGGCAGTTAAGGCGAGAGAGGGATTTGAGCATATATTTAAGAAGAAAGGTATCCCTGGTGAAATACAAGAGGTCTCCATAAGAGTCAGTGATAGAGCGAATATCAACTGGCTTCCACAGATAATGAAGGATAATGGTCTTACAAAGAGTACAAGCGAGGCGAGGAGGTTGATTATTCAGGGAGGAGTAAAGGTCAACGATAGTACTGTGACGGATCTGAATACTAAGCTTGAAAAGGGTGAATATATAATTAAGGCAGGCAAAAGGAAGTTTCTGAAAGTAGTAGTAGTAACGAATTGAAAATAATTATTCAAAAACAAATTAATTATTGACAAAAACTTTTAAATAGGTTAGAGTACAAATCCTTTGGAAGTTAATTCCTTCCGATCTTTGAAAACTAAATAGTGTGTGCTTGGCGGGTTTCTTTGTCAATTTCCTGAAATTTATTTCAGGACAATTTTTTTGGAGAGTTTGATCCTGGCTCAGAACGAACGCTGGCGGCGCGCTTAACA
>CAKKRL010000051.1 GCA_919902655.1 Thermodesulfovibrionia bacterium | reverse complement strand
CACCTTCGCAACATAGTGTCCATGTGGAAGGAGTTCATTCTTTTCAAGACCCAGTTCTTCCCCGAGCTGGTAAACCGTCTTCATATGTTTTTCTGCCGCTTCTGCAATTTCCCAATCTGCATGTTTTGTTGGATCAAGTGGCATAGCCAATACCTCCCTTTATTTTTTTAAATTTATTTCCTCTATCTTCCCTAATAACTCACAAGTGCATTCATCAGCTTTTGATTCATTCTTCTCACATTCTGGCCTGAAACAATGGCAATCTTTCTGTAGATCTTGAGCATTATCATAGGTTCTTTCTGTTCAAACTCTTCAAGGTTATCTTTTTTAATAAAGAAGACCTCTGTATCATCTACTGCCCTTGCTACGGCCTGATGCTCTCTCTTTTCGAGCAATGCAAGCTCACCGAAGAAGGTATTATTCCCGAGAACAGCGAGGGTCTGCTTCCAGCCATCAGGGGTAGTCTTCGATATCTCAATCTTACCCTTCTTTATCATACGCAGATGATTTGCTGGTTGTTTTTCTTTAAAGATCACCTCATCCTTGCGGAATTTTTTGCCCTCTACTATAGGGATTATCTTCTTGATTTCTTCTTCTGTCAGGTCTTCGAAGAGAACCTGTTCTTTAAGGTCTTTTGTATCTACCATAACTCCCCCCTTCATTTATTTTAATCCCCCTAAATCCCCCTTTACAAAAGGGGGATTTAGGGGGATTTATACCTCTATCCTTACCGCACATACCTTGAACTCCGGTGTCTTTGAATGCGGATCAAGGAGGTTATTTGTAAGTACATTTGCTGAGGCATGGTTGAAATGGATCGGGATGAAGAGGACCCCCTTTGGTGATCGTTCAGTAACCTTTGCCTTAAGACTTATCGTCCCCCTCCTTGATTTCACCTTTACCTCCTGTCCATCCTTTATCGCAAGCCTTTCCGCATCTTCACGGTTTATCTCTACCCGGGCCTCAGGGGCAACACTCTGCAGGGCATTTGAACGGGCAGACATTGTCCCTGTATGGTACCTGAAAAGTATCCTTCCTGTGGTGAGAAGGAACGGATATTCTTTATCCGGTGTCTCACCTGAAGGTTTATATTCTACTGGTGTAAATGCTCCTTTCCCCCTCGGAAAACCTCCCCTGAATAGATAGGGCGTTCCGGGATGGTCCTTTGTCGGACAGGGCCACTGAAGACCGTTCGGTTCAAGCCTTCGGTAATCCATCCCTGCAAGGGCAGGCCAGATCCTCCCGATTTCCCTGAATATTTCCTCGGAGTGGTCATATCTCATATTATATCCAACCCTTTCAGAAATAGCAGAGATGATCCAGAGGTCTTCCTTCGCATCTCCCGGAGGCTCTACCGCTTTCCTTACCCTCTGAACCCTTCTCTCTGTATTTGTGAATGTTCCACTCTTCTCTGCAAAAGATGCAGCAGGAAGTATCACATGGGCAAGCTCTGTTGTCTCTGTATGGAAAATATCCTGGACAATAAGAAGGTCGAGGCTCTTTAGTGCTTCTACTGTATGGGCCATATGCGGATCACTGAGCACCGGATTTTCCCCCATCACATAAAGGGCTTTAAGTTTCCCTTCCAGGGCAGCCTCGGTCATATCAACTGCACTGAGGCCTGCTATGTCCGAAAGACCCACACCCCATTCTTCTTCGAATTTCTCCCTTACAGAAGGGACATGTACCTTCTGATAGCCGGGAAAGCTCTCAGGTATACACCCCATATCTGTTGAACCCTGGACATTGTTCTGTCCCCTGAGGGGATTTACTCCTGCAGACTCTTTTCCGAGGTTCCCTGTAAGTAATGCCAGATTCGCTATTGAGAAGACATTATCAGTACCGTGAGAATGCTGGGTTATACCCATAGTATAATATATCCCTGCCTTCTCTGATGCCCCATAGAGCCTGGCAGCCTTAACAATATCCTCCTTTGGAACACCTGTAATCCCTTCAACCCTCTCAGGGTTATATTCCTCAACTGACTTTTTCCATTCCTCAAATCCTTCTGTCCATTTATTAATAAAGTCCTTGTCTTCAATACCTTCTTTAAGAATAACATGGGCAATGCCATTAAGAAGTGCGGCATCTGTACCGGGTTTCTGTCTGAGCCAGAGACAGGAAAATTTAACGAGGTTTATCTTCCTCGGGTCTGCAACTATAAGCTTTGCACCCTTTTTTACGGCCTTCTTCATCCAAAGACCTATGATGGGATGTGTCTCGGTTGTATTTGAACCGATCACAAAGAGGAGATCGTTATTTTCAATCTCTCTTATAGAATTCGTCATCGCACCCGAACCGAATACCCTGGCCAGACCGGCCACAGTTGGGGCGTGTCAGTACCTTGCACAGTGGTCAACATTATTGGTGCCTATTGCTGCCCTCATAAATTTCTGGAAAAGATAATTCTCTTCATTAGTACATCTCGCTGAGGACAGCCCTCCGATAGCATCAGGGCCATACTTCTCCTTTATCTCCCTGAGCCTCTTTGAAATATAATCCATTGCCTCATCCCATGAGACAGGTTCAAACCTTCCATTCCTTTTTATAAGAGGTGTTTTAAGTCTGTCAGGCGAGGCCACAAAATCATATCCGAAACGTCCCTTCGCACATAACATCCCCTCGTTCACAACAGAGTCTTCCTTCGAAGATACCCTGATTATCTTATTATCCTTGATATGAAGTGTCAGACTGCACCCTACACCACAGTAGGGACAGGTAGTATTCACCTCACCGACATTCCTTGCCCTCCCTTTCCCGATCCAGTTCTTGCCTACCAGCGACCCTGTAGGGCAGACCATCACACACTGCCCGCAGAACTCACAGTCAAGATCTCTCTCAAAGGGAGGGCAAACCTTTGTCTTGAGCCCCCTGTAGGCAAAATCTATAGCACTCACCCCCTGTACCTCATCACAGATTCTGATGCACCTTCCACAGAGAACACATTTCTCCATGTCCCTCTCTATGAAGGGGTTACCGTCCTTTTTTGTATATATCCTCCGCTCTCCTTTAAAGCGGGGTTCTCTTATTCCATATTGATAGGCAAGGTCCTGGAGGTCGCATTCCCCTGCCTTCTGACAGACCATGCAGTCATAAGGGTGATCGGAGAGAAGAAGATCGAGTACAGTCTTCCTCAGGTCCTCCAGATAGGGTGAAGA
>CAKKRL010000050.1 GCA_919902655.1 Thermodesulfovibrionia bacterium | reverse complement strand
GACATAAGGTTCCGATAATATTTATTACATCAGAACCCTATATAGGCCATTTCGGTATAGGAGGCGTTGGTAAATCAAAAAGGATAATGGAGGATGAATTCGCAGAGAGGGATATAAAAATAATAGCGAACACAGCAGTTGAGGAAATTACACCTGAAGAGGTAAGGCTTAAGGATAGCACAAAGCTACCGTTTAAGCTTGCAATGTTTGCACCTGCATTCAAAGGCGTCCCTGCTGTTACACCTCTTGGAAATCCGAGGGGTTTTATACCTGTGGATGGGAAATACAGACATGCCAAATATAAAAATGTCTTTGCTGTCGGTGTTGCTATGGCAATAGCACCTCCTGAGCAAACACCTGTTCCTACAGGGGTTGCAAAGACAGGGTATATGACCGTGAAGATGGCGAAGACTGCTGCAAATGCAATCGCATCTGAGATTTCAGGTCAGACCCTACCAGGTGATATACCCATAGATGTAGTATGTCTCATGGATATGGGGAATACCGCTGTAATTATGAAAGCAAGACCGGTTCTCCCGCCGAGGCAGAAATCAGAGTTGAAAGAGAGTATTATATACAGGTGGATGAAAATCGGATTTGAAAAATACTACCTCTGGAAATTAAAACATGGATTGAGCAATCTGCCATAAATCAATACAAACGCATTAATATAAAGTGTCATTGCGAGGAGTCCCGATTTATCGGAACGACGAAGCAATCCCGTAATTATAAAGATGTTATTGCCACGCTCCCGTTGGTCGCTCGCAATAACAAATAGAAAGGAAGGCGCTATGACCAAGATAACCAAGAATGTATCCATAATGTGTTTTCATGATGAATTATGTCAGGTCTTTAACGCCCTTATGACAGCATTAAGTCTTCTCAGAGAAGGCTCGAAGGTAACGATATTTTTTGGTTCGAGGGGAATAAATGCGGTTCATAAGGACAAAGTAAAAGAGCTTAAATGTATGCCAGATGCTTCAAAAGAGATAAGTGATGCTGTGATGAAGAAGATGGATGAAATGGGATTACCATCTGCTGAAGACCTTTTCATAATGCTGATAGCTGAAGGGGCAACCGTACTTGCATGTCCTCTGAATATCTCTTTATTCGAGATGGTACCCAGCGATTTGATAGATGGCGTAAAGGTCGCTGACCCTGCGAAATATTACAAAGAAGTAGTTATACAGGCAGATATGAATCTGACATTTTAGTAGACCTGTCTTGTAGAAAACTAAATGAAAGATGTTGTTAAAGCCTTTGACCTTTATGCAGAAGATTATGACAGATGGTTCGACACAGAAGAGGGCAGAGTGATCTTCAAGTTGGAGGTCAATGCAGTAAGACTTCTAATTAAAAACCTCAAACATCCCTATCTCGAAATTGGTGTTGGGTCTGGAAGGTTCGCAAAGGAACTTGGGATTGATTTCGGTATAGATCCATCTTCAAAGTTATTAGAGATTGCAATAAGTCGAGGTATAAATGTAAAAAAATCAATGGGTGAAAAGTTACCCTTCACTGATAACTCCTTCGGCGGACTATTTATTCTTTTTACTCTCTGTTTTGTTCATAATCCAGAGAGGGTTCTCTCCGAGTCCAGAAGGGTGCTGAAAAACAATAGTGGTCTGATTGTCGGTATAATTAACAGAGAAAGTCCCTGGGGTGAACTTTATATGAAGAAAGGAAAGGAAGGCCATCCAATTTATAAGCATGCAAGGTTTTATAGCACAGATGAGGCAACAAAGATGGTTGAAAAAGAAAATATGAAAATAGAAGGATACTCATCAACCCTCTGCCAGACGCCATCTGAAAGACCTTATAAAGAGATTGTGCACCACAAAGCAGTAGATGATGCGGGGTTTGTTTGCATCCTGGCCAGAAAACATTAAAAAGGATTTTCCATTTTTTCTTCCTTTATTTATTTTATTCGGTATATAATTGATTAAGGCTAACGGTAAAGTTTCCATAAAACATCTTGACAATGAATAATAAAATAAAGTATTATTTAACCAAAAGAGAGGATCTAAATGTTTGAAAAGTTTACTGACAGGGGTAGAAAGGTTATAATCCTCGCAAGAGAAGAGTCGGAAAAACACCAGAACGACTATCTCGGCACAGAACACCTCCTCTTAGGACTTCTTCGTGATGAAGAAGGACTACCTATTGCAATTCTCAGAAAGATGGGTCTGTCGATAGATGAAGTAAGGCTTGAGGTCGAAAGAACTCTGCCAAGCGGTTCAAACATCCTCACCTTTGGAGAAATCCCCTTTACCCCGAGGGCAAAGAAGGTTCTCGAATTGGCTGTGGAAGAGGCAAAGCTCCTCGGTCATAACTATATAGGAAGTGAGCATCTCCTTCTGGGTCTTGTCAGGGAAGAAGAAGGGATCGGAGGAAAGATTCTGAGGAGCCTCGGTGCAAACCTTTTGGGTGCAAGGCAACTCACAATTAACTTTGCACTCAGGACTCAGACTCATACAAAGGATAAGAAGACAGCCACTCCTGCCCTCGATGAATTCGGCAGAGACCTCACACAACTTGCAAGAGAACACAAACTCGACCCTGTAATCGGAAGGGAGAACGAAATAGAAAGGGTCCTCCAGATCCTGTGCAGGAGAACAAAGAATAACCCTGCGATTATAGGTGAACCGGGTGTTGGAAAGACCGCCATCGTAGAAGGGCTTGCCCAGAGGATTGTTAATAACGATGTACCTGAAAACCTGCTTAATAAGAGGATTGTATCCTTGGATCTGGGTTCACTGATAGCCGGTACAAAATACAGGGGTCAGTTCGAAGAGAGACTTAAGATCGTAATGAAAGAGATTACCCAGGCCGATAACATTATCCTATTCATAGATGAACTTCATACACTGGTGGGCGCAGGGGCTGCGGAGGGTTCTATAGATGCATCGAACATGCTTAAGCCTGCCCTCTCAAGAGGAGAGATCCACTGTGTCGGTGCCACAACCCTTGATGAGTACAGAAAATACATCGAGAAGGACGGCTCTCTTGAGAGGAGGTTCCAGCCAATATATATCCAGGCACCTTCGATAGATGAAACGATAAAAATTATTAAGGGCCTGAAATCAAGGTACGAAACCCACCACAAGGTAAAGATCGCAGATAGTTCTATCATTTCTGCTGTAAGGCTTTCGGACCGTTACATTACTGACAGGTTCCTCCCGGACAAAGCTATAGATGTTATAGATGAGGCATGTTCAAGGGCTAAGCTCAGCAGGTATACGCCTCCATCCGAGCTTAAGACTATTGAGAAGGAGTTAAAGAAACTCTCAAGGGAAAAGAATCTCTATCTTAAACTGCAGGATTATGAAAAGGCTTCGATCCTTAAAACCGAAGAAGAACATATGAGATCCCTCCTTGAAGAAATGCAGAAAGGCTGGAGGGAATCGCAGGAAAAGGACATGCCCGTTATAACCGAAGAAGTAGTAGCCTCGGTTGTATCCAAGATAACCGGGATACCACTCTTCAAGCTTGAGGAGAAGGAATCCGACAAACTCCTCAGGATGGAGGAAGAACTTCATAAGAGGATCGTTGGCCAGGATGAGGCGATCCAGGCAGTATCAAAGGCTATAAGGAGGTCAAGGGCCGGACTCAAGAGCAGAAAGAAACCGATTGGTTCTTTCATCTTCCTCGGGCCGACAGGGGTTGGTAAGACAGAACTGGCAAGGGCATTGGCTGCATTTCTTTTTGACGATGATAACTCCCTCATAAAAGTGGATATGTCAGAATATATGGAGAAGTTTACAGTCTCCAGGCTTACAGGTGCGCCTCCTGGATATGTGGGATACGAAGAAGGAGGACAGCTTACAGAGAAAGTCAGACGTAGACCATACTCTGTGGTATTGCTCGATGAGATCGAGAAGGCACATCCTGATGTTTTTAACATCCTCCTCCAGGTTCTTGATGACGGGCTCCTTACTGACAGTTTCGGAAGAAAGGTCGATTTCAAGAATACAGTAGTAATTATGACCTCAAACCTCGGTGCAAGGGTCATAGAAAAGGATACCCCGTTAGGGTTTCAGAAAGCTGATTTCAAAGACTCTGTCCAGAAGATGAAGGATGCAGTCCTTGTTGAATTAAAGAAGACATTCAATCCTGAGTTCCTTAACAGGGTTGATGAGGCTGTCGTTTTCCATCCATTAAACAGGGAACACCTTCAGAAGATTGTTGACCTCCTTCTCGTAGAACTGAACACCCAGATATCCGAACAGGGACTGACCCTTGAAGTCTCTTCCGGGGTTAAAGCCTGGATCCTTGAGAAATATTATCAGCCTGCTTATGGTGCAAGACCTATGAGGAGAGCTATTCAGAAATGTATCGAAGACCCTCTGTCTGAGGAAATTCTTAAAGGCAGGTTCAAGGATACCATGACAGTCAGGATGATTCTCGAAAATGGGAATCCAGTCTTTGTAGAGGAAGAGGTAGGGATCCTTATGGGTTAGCACCTCTTTCACCGGGAAGTTCTCTCGTAACATCAAGATCCTTTCTATCATCTCCGTACACCATTTTTTACCCTTGAAAATTAGATATAATATCGCTATAGTTCCTTTGTAATGACGAAGAGTTTTAATAAGATGAATCTATATCTCTCCTCCATTTCAGGGATTCTCCTGATATTAATATTCCCGAAATTTGATCTTGAATTCATTGCCTGGTTTGCCCTTGTTCCCTTTCTCCTCTCTGTCTCTATGGCTAACAACCAAAGGTCTGCCTTCAAGAAAGGATTCACTACTGGTTTTATATATTTTTTAGGAACTACTTACTGGGTAGTTAATTCTATCTACTATTACGGCCCTCTCCCTTTCTCCCTGAGTATCACGATCCTTTTAGTCATGGTTATAATCCTGAGTCTTTATATCGGACTTTTTGGATTCCTCTACCACCTTATTTCAAAAAGACTCCCCCTGCCCTCCTCCATCCTCGCACCCCTCCTCTGGACATCAATAGAACTTTCGAGGACATATCTGCTTTCAGGCTTTCCCTGGTCGAGTCTCGGTTATTCACAGTACAAAACCCTTCCGGTAATCCAGATCGCAGATATTACAGGGGTCTATGGAATCTCCTTTCTTATAGCGGCGGTAAACGGGTCTATAATGGATCTCATCATGTTCAGGAAAACTAAAAGGAAGTCTTTACTCTTTGGACCCGCTCTTTCTACAATCCTTTTAATTATTGCCATAGGATATGGTTTTCAGACACTTAAAGAACCTGATGCAGGCAGGGCGATTAAGATTAGCCTTATCCAGGGCAATATCGAACAGGATAAGAAGTGGGACAAGAAATACCAGAGGGATGTCTTCGATACATATTTAAGGCTTACAGGGGAGTCATTAAAAAATAATCCGGATATTGTAATCTGGCCTGAGGCCTCAACACCTTTTTATTTTGGAAGGGATAAGGAGTACACCGATAAACTTACCAGTTTTGTGAAGGAGCATAAAATCTACCTTCTTTTCGGGACACCTAGGGTCAAATCATTCGAAAAGAGGAAATATAGTTTAGCGAACAGCGCCTACCTTCTGTCTCCTGCTGGAGAAATCAAAGGTAGTTATGATAAAATACATTTAGTCCCCTTTGGTGAGTATGTACCATTAAAAAAGATATTATTCTTTGTTAATAAACTCGTCGTGGGAGTTGGAGACTTTGTTTCAGGTGACAGATATGAGATATTTGAGACACCAAAAGGGAGGTTCGGGACGGTCATATGCTACGAGATAATATTTCCCGGACTTGTGAGGAAATTTATTAAGGGAGGAGCCGAATATATCGTTACGATCACAAATGACGCATGGTTCGGAAAGACCTCAGCCCCTTACCAGCATTTCAGCATGGCTGTGCTCAGGGCTGTTGAAAACAGAACCCCTGTGGCAAGGGCTGCCAATACCGGAGTATCGGGATTTATAGATCCCTACGGAAGGATCCTGATGGCAAGCGGAATATTTCAGGAAGGGGCATATTCAGGAAATATAAGAATAGGGTCAAGAAAAACATTTTATACAACGCATGGGGATATATTTGCATATATATGTCTTGGTTTGACTATTGTTATGGTTTTTTTCTCAGTAATAAAGAGAAACAAATAGAACCCCCTTATCACCCTCTCCCCTAAGGGGAGAGGATTGAGGTGAGAGGTATATTTAATGGAGGTACCCAATGTTAGACGAATCATTGAGAGAAATAGAAGAACTTAAGACAAGACTCAATACCCTCAGGGGGTATCTTTGAAATAGATAAAAAAGAAAACAGGATAAAAGAGATAGAGAAGATAATGGAGTCACAGGATTTCTGGGAGAACGTCCCATCTGCCCACGCACTCCTCAAAGAGAAAGCTACACTTGAAGGATCTATCAATAATTTCTATTCCCTTGAGGGAAGGTTTGAAGACATAAAGCTAATGTTAGAACTTTCAGAGGAGGAAGAAGAGACATTCATATCCGAGATTGAAAAGGGATTGAAGGAATTAAACAACGAAATCCAGAAGATTGAGATAGAGACAATGCTGAGAGGCGAGAGGGACAGCCATAATGCTATCCTCTCAATACATCCAGGTGCAGGTGGTACAGAATCGCAGGACTGGGCGCAGATGCTTATGAGGATGTATCTCAGGTGGGCAGAGAGGCATAATTTTAGACCCGAAATTATTGATATCCTTCCCGGAGAAGAGGCCGGTATCAAGAGTGTAACAATACTTGTTTCAGGCGAATATGCCTATGGATATTTAAAGTCAGAGGCAGGGATACACCGACTTGTGAGGATATCACCTTTTGATGCAAGCAAAAGGAGGCATACATCCTTTGCCTCTGTATTCGTCTATCCTGAAATAGAAGAAGATATCGAAATCGATATAAAGGATGACGATCTAAAGTTAGATACCTTCAGGGCAAGTGGTGCAGGCGGCCAGCATGTCAACAAGACCTCTTCTGCTGTGAGGATAACACATATACCTACAGGTATAGTCGTCCAATGCCAGAACGAAAGGTCACAGCATAGAAACAAGACAACTGCTATGAAAGTCCTGAGGTCAAAACTCTACGAACTCAAGCAGGAAGATCAGGCTAAAAAGATGGAAGATATTTTAAGCGAGAAAAAGGAGATTGCCTGGGGAAGCCAGATACGCTCCTATATCCTCCAGCCCTACCAGATGGTCAAAGACCACAGGACAAGCCTCGAGGTCGGAAATGTTAACGCAGTCCTCGACGGAGACGTAGACCAGTTCATAGATGCATATCTGCTTCAGGAGGTTACAAAACAATCTTCCATATAAGAATTCTATTCTGTAAATTACACCTACAATCAAAAACAATCAATAGTTTAATGATCGGCGTTACCGATTTCCAAATGCTAACCGCCTGCAACTTGTATCCTCACCTCTACCGTATGTTCCTGACGATCATCAACAAGGGGAATAGCCTTGTCGTGTCGCTCAATGCCATCGATCGTCACACTCGTCTCGCCGCTGCCCACGGGCATTTGCTGAACAGTGATATGATAGATAGTTTCCCGGTATCGGTAATGCACCTTGAACATCTCC
>CAKKRL010000049.1 GCA_919902655.1 Thermodesulfovibrionia bacterium | reverse complement strand
ATAAGGGAAGGCGGAAGGACTGTGGGTGCAGGGGTTATAGGCGAGGTAATTGAGTAATGAGAGATATTATCCTTCTTTCGTGCACGGGTTGTAAAAATAGAAATTACTCTACAAGGAAGAACAAAAAGAATACCCCTGACAAACTGGAGATAAAGAAATATTGTAAATTTTGCAGGATACATACAGTACATAAAGAGACAAAGGCATAGGCCAGTAGCTCTAACGGCTAGAGCACCGGACTCCAAATCCGGCTGATGGGGGTTCGAATCCCTCCTGGCCTGCCATATATAAGTGGGAAGTGAGGGATTTATGTTTGAGAAGATTAAAGAATTTTTTAAGGAAGTGAAGATAGAACTGAAGAAGGTTGTATTTCCTCAGAGAGAAGAGATTCTTGGTTCGACCTGGGTTGTGATTTTTACTGTTATTACGGTCTCTGTCTTTCTCGGTATTGTTGACCTCGGTCTATCGAAATTGGTGAGCTGGGCCCTTGCATAATTAAGGGCTAAGAAGATATGTCAATGTCAAAGAATTGGTACGCTGTTCATACTTATTCTGGTTTTGAAAATAAGGTGAAGGCCACCATAGAGGAAAAGGTTAAGAGCCTTGGGATTCAGGATAAGATATCCAAGATCCTTATCCCTACAGAAGATGTAGTAGAGATAAAGGGTGGCAAGAAGAAGGTTTCAACAAAGAAATTCTATCCGGGGTATATACTGATAGAAATGGAAATGGACAATGAGACCTGGCATCTCGTAAAGAGCACACCAAAGGTCACGGGCTTTGTGGGAGGCGGAACATCTCCTGCACCTCTTTCGTCAGAGGAACTGGATGCTATATTAAAACAGATAGAGGTCGGCGCAACCCTTCCACAGGTGAAGCTCCAGTTCAGGAGAGGGGATAATGTGAGGATTATCGATGGTCCTTTTACCAATTTCACCGGGGTCGTTGATGATATAAATCCTGATCATGGGAAGTTACGGGTACTTGTTAGTATATTTGGAAGACAGACCCCTGTGGAACTTGATTTTCTACAGGCAGAGAAAGTTAAGTAATGGAGGTTTCATGGCTAAAGAAGTTATGGCGAGCATAAAACTGCAGATACCTGCAGGTAAGGCTAATCCTGCACCTCCTGTTGGGCCGGCACTGGGCCAGCATGGTGTGAATATCATGGAGTTCTGCAAGGCCTTTAATGCGCAGACGCAGACGCAGGGGGATACGGTAATCCCTGTTGTAGTGACAATTTACTCGGATAGGTCCTATACATTTATAACCAAGACGCCACCTGCTTCTGAACTTTTGAAAAAGGCTGCAGGAATAATCAAGGGTTCCGGAAATCCGAATAAAGATAAGGTTGGAAAGGTAACATCTGCACAGGTAAGGGAGATAGCCCAGACAAAATTACCCGACCTTAATGCCACTGATCTGAATGGTGCTATAAGGATTATAGAGGGTACTGCAAGGAGTATGGGGATAGAAATCATTAAATAAAAATAGAGATTGCTTCGGCTTCGCCTCGCAATGACAGTTGCAAGTCTTGTCATTCCGACCCCGCATCCCCGGCCATGCTCCGCATAGCGGGGCAGGCAATTGCGGGGGGAGGGATCTCGTTTTTCAGAGGTTATAGATGGGTAAAAAATATATAGAAAGCAAGTCCAAATTCGATGGCTCGAAACCTTACGGTCTTGAGGATGCCCTGCAGATCGTTAAGGATGCATCATATACTAAGTTTGACGAAACAGTGGATCTGGCTGTCCGGCTGGGTGTTGACCCAAAGCATGCAGAACAGATGGTGCGGGGTACCGTTGTTCTTCCACATGGTACGGGTAAACAGGTAAAGGTACTTGTTTTTGCTAAAGGTGAAAAGGAAATGGAGGCGAGGGATGCAGGGGCTGACTATGTCGGCGCCGAAGATTTAATAGAGAAGATCAATGGTGGCTGGCTTGATTTTGATAGTTCTATTGCAACCCCGGACATGATGGGGATGGTTGGAAAGCTGGGAAAGATACTCGGGCCGAGAGGGCTTATGCCTAACCCAAAGACAGGGACTGTGACATTTGATATTGCAAGGGCTGTAAAGGAGATAAAGGCAGGGAAGGTGGAGTACAGGGTAGAGAAGGCAGGGATTGTTCATGTACCTGTAGGAAAGGTCTCGTTTGATATAAAGAGGCTTTATGAAAATGCATACGCTGTTCTCGAGGCGATAATAAAGGCAAAGCCTGCATCGAGCAAGGGAAGGTATTTGAGAAAGATAGCTGTATCTTCCACAATGGGTCCTAGCGTTTTTGTGGATGTAATTCAGGTAGGCGATCTATTCGGAAAGAAGGAAAGGGGGTCTTAGGGATTTGAACAGAGAAAAAAAGGCCCAGGAAATTGCTGCTCTTCGCGAAAACTTCAGCAAGGCGAAGGCAGTAATCTTTACGGATTTTACAGGGCTTAAGGTAGAAGAGATAAATGAACTCAGAAAAAAACTAAGAACCGCCTCTGTTAATTACAGGGTGATAAAGAATACCCTTGCCCAGAGGGCCTGCGAGGGGACAGACCTTGAAACCGTAAAGGATAAGATAACCGGCCCGTTAGGCGTGGCTATATGTTATAACGATCCTGTTTCTGCCCCAAGGGCGCTTAACGATTTTGTAAAGGGTAAGGAGAAACTGAAGATAAGATTCGGGGTTGTTGAGGGGAAGGCGGTTGACCCGAAAGAAATCAAGGCTATAGCGGAATTACCATCGAAGGAGGTGATGCTTTCCACATTCCTTGGTGGACTGAAATCCCCGACAAGAAAATTAGCAGGCCTTCTTTATCAGTTGGTAGCAAGGTTTGGCTATGCCTTGGAGGCGGTGAAGAGTAAGAAAGCACAATAAATAACAATAAATAAAACAAACTGTCATTCTGATCCCTTCGCATGTCATTCTGAGCAGAGCGAAGAATCTCATTTTTCTGCTCAGGGTAGACTCCGCGAAGAATCTCTAAAAAAGTCTAAAGGACGAGACCCTTCCCCCTGACTTAATCAGGGATCATGGTGACAAAGGCAAAAAGGAGGTATAAAAATGGCTGCAACAAAGGATCAGGTTTTTGAGTTTATTGATAACATGACAATCCTTGAGGTATCAAATTTTATTAAGGAATTCGAGGAAAGGTATGGGGTTAGCGCAGCTGCCCCTGTGGCTGTAGCAACAGCAGCCCCTCAGTCAGAGGCTGCCCGTGCAGAGGAAAAGACGGCCTTTGATGTTATCCTGTCTTCTGCTGGGGACAAGAAGATACAGGTAATAAAGGTAGTAAGAGAACTTACCAGCCTCGGTCTTAAGGAGGCAAAGGACCTTGTTGATGGGACACCCAAACCTCTGAAGACAGGTGTTTCCAAAGAGGAGGCGGCTGCAATAAAGGCGAAGCTCGAAGAACAAGGGGCAACGGTTGAGATAAAATAACAGTAGTTAGTAGCAGGTAGTTAGGGAATTGAGGAAGTCCCCATGACTTCTGACTACCTGCTACTATCTTTTGAAGGGGTGAGGATGAATTACAGGGCAAGAAAGGATTTTGCAAAGATTCCGACAATTATTGATATTCCCAATCTTATCGAAATCCAGAAGAGGTCTTACGACAGGTTCCTGCAGAAGGGTGTACCTCCTGAGAAGCGGGAAGACAGGAGTCTCCAGTCTGCCTTATTGAGTGTATTTCCCATCTATGATTTTAATGAGATGGCCTCAATGGAATTTGTCGAATATTCTCTGGGAGAGGGCAAGTACGATGTCAGGGAATGTCTCCAGAAGGGTGCTACTTATGCGGCTCCCCTGAAGATAAAGGTCAGGATGGTTCTCTGGGATAAAAGGGAGGATACCGGGGCGAAGACTGTGAAGGATATAAAGGAACAGGAAGTCTACCTTGGCGAGATTCCCCTCATGACAGAGAACGGTACTTTTATAATTAACGGTACAGAAAGGGTTGTTGTCAGCCAGCTCCATCGTTCGCCTGGCTGTTTCTTCAATCATGATAAAGGCAAGACCCATGTAAGTGGTAAGATCCTCTACTCTGCAAGGATAATCCCTTACAGGGGGTCATGGCTTGATTTTGAATTTGATATGAAGGATATTCTCCACGTAAGGATAGACCGGAAAAGGAAGCTTCCCGCAACAATAATTCTGAAGGCCCTGGGTTATAACAATGAGGAACTTCTCAAGATGTTCTATCCCGTAGAAGAGATCAGGATAAGGAATAAGGCCTTCTTCAGGAAAGTCTCTGAGGTCTTAGCAGGCGTAAAGGTATCGTCAAATATCGTGGATAAGAAGGCGGGCGAGGTCATACTCAGGGAAGGCGGGAAGATAACAAAGGCGATACTCAAGAAGATGGAATCGCTCAAAATCACAGAGATTCCTATCTCAAGGGAGGACATTGCCGGCAGGGTTAATCTGAGGGCCATAACAGATAAGGTTACAGGAGAGGTAATTGTCAAAGGTAATGAGAAGATAACAGAGGTAGATATAGAGAGTATCCTTAAGGGTAATGTCGAAGCGATAGAGCTTCTCTTGATTGATGGTGTCCACTTCCTTCCTTCTTTGAGGGAGACTATTATTACAGACAAGATTAATTCTTCTGATCAGGCAGTCGTAGAAATATATAAGAAGCTGAGGCCAGGAGAGCCCCCTACACCTGCTACGGCTAAGTCTCTTTTTGACAACCTCTTCTTTAATCCAAGACATTATGACCTGTCCTCTGTTGGCAGGCTAAAACTCAACAGGAGGTTAGGTCTGAATGTTCCTATCGAGAAAAGGGTCCTTACACCTGAAGACATAATCGAGCTAATAAGGTATCTCCTGAATCTAAGGGCCGGGAAAGGAGATATTGACGATATAGACCATCTGGGAAACAGAAGGGTCCGCTCAGTAGGCGAGCTCCTTGAGAACCAGTTTAGAATAGGCCTTGTGAGGATGGAAAGGGCTATCAAGGAAAGGATGAATCTGCTCGATTTGAATATTTCCCTGCCCCATGACCTTATTAATGCAAAGCCTGTTACTGCAGTTATCAAGGAATTCTTCGGGAGCAGCCAGCTTTCCCAGTTTATGGACCAGACGAATCCTCTCGCAGAAATAACCCATAAAAGGAGATTGTCTGCCCTTGGACCGGGAGGTCTCACAAGGGAGAGGGCCGGGTTTGAGGTGAGGGATGTACATCCAACCCATTACGGAAGGATATGCCCTGTTGAGACACCTGAGGGCCCGAACATCGGACTCATTACCTCACTTGCCACTTATGCAAAGGTGAATGATTTCGGTTTTATTGAGTCTCCATACAGAAAGGTTAAAGACGGAAGGGTTACCGATGAGATAGAATACCTTTCTGCCCTTGATGGGGAGAATGCCGTTATAGCGCAGGCAAACTCTCCTGTGGATGACAGGGGGCGTCTGAAATCAGAAAGTATCTCTGCAAGGGTTGGCGGTGATTTCAAGATCGTGACCCCTGATCAGGTAGATTACATGGATGTCTCCCCCAAGCAGATAGTCAGCGTGTCTGCTGCCCTTATCCCTTTCCTTGAAAACGATGATGCGAACAGGGCCTTAATGGGGTCCAACATGCAGCGCCAGGCAGTGCCCCTTATCCAGACAGAGGCCCCGATTGTAGGTACAGGTATGGAAAAGGTTGCTGCAAGGGATTCCGGGGTTGTTGTGGCGGCAAAGAGGGCAGGGATAGTTGAGCGTATTGATGCCAGCCGTATAGTTATAAGGGTTGATGAGGATGAAAAATCAGACCTCGATACATATAGCCTTATCAAATTCCAGAGGTCAAACCAGAATACCTGTATAAACCAGAAACCGACAGTTGCTGTAGGGCAGAAGGTGAAGAAGGGGCAGATAATTGCAGATGGTCCTGCCACCGACCTCGGAGAACTGGCCCTGGGCAGAAATGTCCTTGTGGCCTTCATGCCATGGGGTGGATATAATTTTGAGGATGCCATCCTCATAAGTGAGAGACTCGTGGAAGAGGATACATTCACCTCAATTCATATTGAGGAATTCGAGATTGAGGCAAGGGATACAAAACTCGGGAAGGAAGAGATCACCAGGGACATCCCAAATGTGAGCGAAGAGGCTTTAAAGGATCTTGACGAGAGCGGAATCATCAGAATAGGTGCTGAGGTAAAGCCGGGAGATATCCTGGTCGGGAAGGTAATTCCAAAGGGAGAGACCCAGCTCACACCGGAGGAAAAACTCCTGAGGGCGATATTCGGAGAAAAGGCAGGAGATGTCAGGGAGGCATGCCTCTATGTGCCTCCAGGCATAGAAGGGATTGTTGTTGATGTAAAGGTCTTCTCGAGACGCGGCATTGAGAAGGATGAAAGGGCAAAATCGATAGAGAATGAGGATGTCCTGAGACTCAAGAGGGATTTTCAGGATGAGGCACGGATTATCAAGGAGGAAGGGTCCAGGAGACTGAGGGACATGCTCCTCGGAAAGAAAGTAACTGAAGATCTCAGGAGTCCTGAAACAGGAAAGATATGTATCCCGAAGGGGAAGGTTATTACACAGAAGGACCTCGATAAATTATCTGATAAGGACCTCCTTAATGTCTCTCTTGCAAATAAAGAGGTTCGGGAAAAACTTGAGGACATGCAAGGGAGCATTGAGGATCAGATTCACTTTCTTGAAACCATCTTTCATGAAAGGGAAGGGAGGCTCAGGAGGGGCGATGAACTTCCTCCGGGAGTTTTAAAGTTAGTAAAGGTCTATATCGCAATAAAGAGGAAGATCCAGGTTGGCGATAAGGTAGCAGGACGTCACGGGAACAAGGGTGTGGTGGCGAGGGTCCTCCCTGTTGAGGATATGCCTTATATGCTTGACGGAGCACCTGTGGATGTGGTCCTTAACCCCTTGGGCGTTCCATCAAGGATGAATGTCGGTCAGGTTCTGGAAACACATCTCGGATGGGCAGCCAAAGCACTTGGTTTTTATGTTGCATCGCCTGTTTTTGATGGTGCCAGTGAGAAAGAGATAAAGGAGATGCTTAAGGAAGCAGGTCTTCCTCCTTCTGGCCAGATAACGCTTTATGATGGACGAACAGGTGATGCCTTTGTCCATTCTGTAACAGTCGGATATATGTATATCATGAAACTTCACCATCTTGTGGAAGACAAGCTCCATGCGAGATCCATCGGGCCGTATTCACTCGTTACACAGCAGCCCCTTGGCGGTAAGGCACAGTTCGGCGGACAGAGATTGGGTGAAATGGAGGTATGGGCCCTTCAGGCATACGGTGCCGCCTATACACTTCAGGAGTTCCTTACGGTGAAATCTGATGATGTGATCGGAAGGGCAAGGATCTACGAAGCTGTAGTTAAAGGGGAGAACATCCTTGAACCAGGGATGCCTGAATCCTTCCATGTCCTGATAAAGGAACTTCAGAGCCTCTGTCTCGATGTTGAGCTTCTGGAGTATAAGAAGGATGTTGCCGAAAAAAATAAAGGGAAGACGAAAGAAGTTGTGAGTCGTAAATAAGTTATGGAGCATAAAAGAAATTTGAAAATTATCATTTAGCAGTGCAAATTTTAAATTTAAAATGCTAATTGCTAAATTTGCAATGATTGAACGGCAACATGGTTGCCTCGATCCAAAAGCTACGCTCAGGATGACATAAAGCGAGGAGGTTTATATTGGAAGGTTTATACAGACATTTTGAAAAGCCAAAGGACCCGAAAGATTTTGATGCCATAAGGATAAAGATCGCTTCGCCAGAAAAGATCAGGGAATGGTCCCACGGTGAAGTGAAGAAACCTGAGACCATAAACTACCGTTCCTTCAAGCCTGAGAGGGATGGTCTTTTCTGTGCAAAGATCTTCGGCCCTACGAAAGACTGGGAATGTAACTGTGGCAAGTACAAAAGGATGAAACACAGGGGGATAATATGCGACAAGTGCGGCGTTGAGGTGATCCTGTCAAAGGTGAGGAGGGAGAGGCTTGGCCATATAGAACTCGCAACGTCTGTAGCCCATATATGGTTCCTCAAGGGGATACCGAGCCGGATCGGGAATATCCTCGATATGAGCCTGAGGCAGATCGAAAAGATACTCTATTTCGAGAGCTATGTCGTAACTGATCCAGGAAATACCAACCTGAAGGAAAAGGAACTGCTTACAGAGGAAAGGTATAGAAAATTCCTTGCTGAATATGGGGACAAATTCAAGGCAGGCATAGGCGGAGAGGCAGTAAAGGAGCTCCTTAAAATGATAAATCTGGATGAACTCTCTGCAGATCTCACCAAAAGGGTGAAAGAGGCAAATTCACTTGCAGTAAAGAAAAAACTCACCAAGAGGCTAAGGATAGTTGAGGCCTTCAGAAAATCAGGAAACAGGCCTGAATGGATGATACTCGATGTTATACCTGTCCTTCCTCCAGAGCTCAGACCTTTGGTTCCTCTCGAAGGCGGGAGGTTCGCTACCTCTGATCTTAACGACCTCTACAGGAGAGTAATAAACAGGAATAACAGGCTGAAGAGGCTTGAGGAGTTAAAGGCCCCTGCAGTAATCGTAAGAAATGAGAAGAGGATGCTTCAGGAGGCTGTAGACGCCCTCTTCGATAACGGAAGAAGGGGCAGGGTCCTTAGAGGGCCAAACAAGAGACCGCTTAAATCCCTGTCCGATATGCTTAAAGGGAAACAGGGAAGATTCCGCCAGAACCTGCTCGGTAAAAGGGTGGATTACTCAGGAAGGTCTGTCATAGTTGTAGGCCCTGAACTCAAACTTCATCAGTGCGGTCTTCCAAAGATAATGGCCCTTGAGCTATTTAAGCCATTCATCTTTAACAGACTTGAAGAGAGGGGTTATGCTACTACGATAAAGGCAGCAAAGAAGATGGTGGAGAAGGAGATGCCCGAGGTCTGGGATATACTTGAGGAGGTAATAAAAGAGCATCCTGTTCTCCTCAACAGGGCACCGACACTGCACAGGCTCGGTATTCAGGCATTCGACCCTATACTTGTCGAAGGTAAGGCAATAAGACTTCACCCACTTGTCTGCGCAGCGTTTAACGCAGATTTTGACGGAGACCAGATGGCAGTCCATGTCCCGCTGTCTGTAGAGGCTCAGATAGAGGCCAGGGTTCTCATGATGTCAGTAAATAATATCCTCTCCCCTGCAAACGGAAGGCCTATTGTAGTACCTACTCAGGATATGGTTCTCGGATGTTATTATCTCACCAAGGAGAGAAATGGTGCAAAAGGTGAGGGGAAGGTATTTTACGGCCCTGAAGAGGTGAGGATAGCCTATGATGCAGGAAAGATAGAAGAACATGCCAGAATTAAGGTGAGGATCAATGGAAATCTTGTTGATACTACTGTCGGCAGGGTGATACTCGGAGAGATACTTCCTCAGGGTATGCCGTTCTCCCTCATCAACATGGAGATAAATAAGAAGGAGATAATGAGGCTAATCGAAACAAGCTTCATGGAGGTTGGCCATAAGGAGACCGTTCTTCTTCTCGACAAGATCGAGAAGATCGGTTTTGAGTATGCTACAAAAGCGGGGATCTCCATCTGCATAAATGATATGCACGTACCGAGCCGTAAGGCAGAGCTTATAAAAGAAGCAGAACAGGAGGTTCTTGAAATCGAGAAACAGTATGGCGATGGTCTTATTACTAACGGCGAAAGATATAACAAGGCAATAGATATCTGGGCCCAGGTTACAGAAAAGGTAGCCGCTGAGATGATGGCAGAGCTTGGCGCAGAAGGTCTCGGGAAGATCAGGACAAAAGAAGAACTCGAGGAAAGGAGGTCCTTCAACCCGATATTCATGATGGCAGACTCAGGGGCGAGAGGCTCCACCGCACAGATTCGTCAGTTAGCAGGAATGCGGGGATTGATGGCCAAGCCATCAGGTGAGATTATAGAAACCCCTATTACTGCGAACTTCAGGGAAGGGCTGACGGTACTTCAGTACTTCATATCGACCCACGGCGCAAGAAAGGGACTGGCTGATACAGCCCTCAAGACAGCAAATTCAGGGTACCTTACAAGACGGCTTGTGGATGTATCACAGGATGTGATTGTGACAGAGGATAACTGCGGAACAGTTGAGGGGATCTATGTCATTTCTCTTGTTGAAGGCGGTGAGATCATCGAACCACTTGAAGAGAGGATCCTCGGACGTTTTGTGGCAGAAGAGATAAAAGACCCACTCACAAAAAAGGTTATTGCAGAAAGAGGGAGGGAGATTGATGAGCATACCGCTGCAAAGATCATTGAGGCCGGAATTGACAGGGTAAAGATCAGGTCTGTACTTACCTGTCAGTCAAGGAAGGGGATCTGTGCAAAATGCTACGGGAGGGACCTCGCCAGGGGAAAGATGGTTGAGATCGGGGAGGCGGTAGGGGTTATTGCAGCGCAGTCTATCGGAGAGCCGGGAACCCAGCTTACAATGAGGACATTCCATATAGGAGGGGCGGCAAGCAAGGTTATAGAGCAGACAGTCCTTGAGACAAAAAATCCAGGTAAAATAAAATATATCAATCTCCTTACAGTGAAGAACAAGGAAGGCGACAGGATCGTTATGAACAGGAATGGTTCTCTCGCTATCATTGATAAAGAAGGCAGGGAAAAGGAGAAATACTCGATCATTTATGGTGCCAGGCTTAAGGTAGAAGACAAGCAGAAGGTCGAGGCAGGGCAGAGACTTGTTGAATGGGACCCATACTCATCATCCATCCTTACGGAAGTAGGAGGTAAGATCGCCCTTGGTGATATTATAGAGGGGGTTACTGTAAAGGAAGAGGTTGATGAAGTTACAGGGCTTTCAAGGAGAGTGATCATAGACTACCCGACAAATATGAGGCCAAGGATCTCTATAAAAGACGAGCATAACAGGACATTTAAGATCCCGGGAACCAATAATATTGCAAGGTATTCCCTTCCTGCAGGCGCACATATACTTGTAGAGAGAGGTAATGTGGTCCATCCGGGCGATGTACTTGCAAAGATACCGAGGGAGACAACAAAGACAAAGGATATTACAGGAGGACTTCCGAGGGTGGCAGAACTCTTCGAGGCAAGGAAACCAAAGGAACAGGCTGTAATCAGTGAGATCGACGGCACTGTTGAGTATGGCGGATATGTGAAGGGGATGAGGAGGATTATTGTAAGGAGCGGCCTCGGAGATGAAAGGGAGTATCTGATCCCCAAAGGGAAGCATGTGAACGTCCACGAAGGAGACTGGGTCAGGGCAGGAGAGCCGCTTATGGACGGGTCGGTAAATCCCCATGACATCCTCGATATACTCGGACCAAAGGAACTCCAGAAATACCTTGTTGACGAGGTGCAGCAGGTTTACAGACTTCAGGGTGTTTCTATAAATGATAAACATATTGAGGTAATAGTGAGACAGATGTTGAGGAAGGTGAAGATCGAAGACCCCGGAGATACAACATTCCTTATCGGTGAACAGGCGGATAAATTCACCTTTATTACCGAGAACGAGAGGGTGATGGCTTCCAAAGGGAAGCCTGCCATTGGTAAACCCATACTCCTTGGGATAACCAAGGCGTCCCTTACTACAGATAGCTTTATATCTGCTGCCTCATTCCAGGAGACCACGAGGGTCCTCACTGAGGCCGCTGTTACCGTTGCTGTGGATGAACTGAAGGGACTCAAGGAGAATGTTATTATGGGGAGGCTTATCCCTGCAGGCACAGGTGTGGCCAAATACAGGGAGACCTTTGTGAAAGGCCCTCGCCCGGGGCTTTTGCCAAAGGAACCTGCTCCTGAGACCCCTCCGCTCGAAAAGGCAGCGAATTGAGTTAAAGGGTCAAAGGGTTTAAGGATTCGAGGGTTCAAGGGAATACAAAATGCCAAATATCAAATGCCAAATATCAAATAATTTTAGTAATTTGGATTTTAGGCTTTGTATCTCTTTTCACTTGAATCCTTGACCACTCGACCCCTTGAATCCTGTTATTTTATGAAGTTCATTGCCGACTCCATGCTCGGTGGTCTCGCAAAATGGCTCAGAATCCTCGGCTACGATACCCTCTACTACTCCGATATTGATGATTCCCTCCTTTTGAGGATTGCAAGAGAAGAAGGAAGGACACTCCTTACAAGAGACACACGGCTTATCAGGGTAAGGGGCCTAAAGAACTTCATATTCATCAAAGACGACAACCCGGAAGACCAGCTCAGACAGCTCTTTAAATCTGGCCAGATACAAGAAAACAGGGAGATTCTCTCCCGCTGTATCCACTGTAATTCCATCCTGCATACTATTTCCTCGGATAAAGCCGAAGGAACAATTCCTGACTTTGCCCTGTGGAGGGAGGGGGATGTAAGACAATGCCCCTCCTGCGGTAAGTTCTACTGGAAGGGAACACATCCGGAAAAGATAAGAGAAAGGCTGAAACAGGTATTTTCCTGTCCACAGGATCCTTCGGAAAGACCCAAAAAATTGACATCAATAAAAGACATCTGCTAATATGCTTCAAGAATATGTCTCTTAGAGGCATCAATATGCCTAAGAATTACAGAAGTATTCTGGTATAATGGAGCATAAGGTGCAGGAGGAAGCATATGTCTGTTAGGGAACGGTGGGCAAAGACAAAACCAATAAGATATAGCACTGATGAATCGATAACTTTAATCCTTTCAGTATTAAAAACAGACTCCCGAATCCTGATCGGTTATCTTTTTGGCTCAAGGGTAAAAGGCAAGGAGACCCTTTCTGACATTGATATTGCTATCTACACATCAGGTGATTTTTCATGGCAGGATTATTATATCCTTTATGGAGAGATTACAAAAAGACTCCGCTCAGACAGAGTTGACCTGGCATGGCTGAATAAGACTGAGCCGCTCTTGAGTTTTACTATTATCAAAAATGGCAGGGTTCTATTTTTTAGAGACCCTGATACACTTAATGAGGTTGAACTGAGGATTAAGAAGAGATACTATGATTTTGTCATTTATCTGAACAAACACAGGAGATACAGAGAACTTGGTCTATAGCAAAGAGGCCCTTTTAAGGCGAATCGAAAAACTGAGGGAATACAGGCATGACATCAAAGAGAACTCTGGTGTCTCATTTGAACAATATCTCAGGGACAGGAGGATAAAGTACTCGGTAGAACGTCTGCTCTTCTTGATTATCGGAAATATCCTCGATTTCCTTGACCATATACTGTCTTCCAGGTTCGAAATTATAAGTGAGAGCTATGAAGACATTATAGAGAATGCCTACAAAAAATCCCTTTTGGAAGAACCTTTATATTCAAAATTAAAAGGGCTCGGAGGTTTCAGAAACATCCTTGCCCATGAATATCTATACCTCTCAGATGAGGAGGTATTTAAAAATTTCATAAAGATGCTTGGGGTCATAGATGAGGTGATTGAAAGTTTTGAGATATTGATAAAATAAGCTATAAAGAAGATCCCCTCATAGAGAGGGGAAAGGGTAGGATGAATTTTTCAGATGAAATTACTGAATGGTGAGAAGAAAGGAGATAAGATGGGAAGGTTAATATATTTTATTCTTTTATTTGCATTCATAACAACTTTTAATCCTCTGTCTGCTTATGGTTATGTCTATCTCGCCGCAGAGGATAAAAAGGCAGAGGAACAGGAGGCTGATAACAGGCTGAAGGAAATTTCGAAGAGGAAAGAGGAGATGAGGCTTGAACTTGAGAAGTTAAGAAAGGAGGAGCAACAGCTCAAGGAGGATATTAAGAAAGAAGGCAGGTTAATGCCACCGAGGAAGAAGAGAGAATTTGATCAGCGTTCCAAGGAACTTGATGAGAAGATAAAGAAATTCGATGAAGAACTTGAAAGGCTCAATCTGGAGGAAAAAGGGCTGATTGATACCCTCAAACCTATGTAACCTAATCGGTTCTACTTTTTAGACAATAGTGTTATAATCCGCATATGAAGGCCTCATCATTAGATAACATCCTTTCAGGCGAAGATACTGCGGCATTAAAAGAGTTAAAAGTTTCCCTAAAGGAACTCTTAGGCGACCGGCTTGTGAAATTTATGCTTTACGGGTCAAGGGCAAGAGGGGATTACGAAGCTGAATCTGATATTGATGTGGCCATCATCGTTAAGGGACTGACAAGGGAACTCAAGAATCATATCCTCGATATAGTTGCAAAGATAGAGATAGAATATCTCACGGCCCTATCTACAATGGTAATCTCGGAGGAAGACTTTGATCTCCTTAAAAAGAGGGAAAGGAGGGTAGCCCTCGACATAGAGAGGGAAGGGATATCATTATGACAGAGGAGAATAAAATAGAGAATATTAAAATTGAACTTGACAGGGCATCAAAAACAATGGATGCTGCCATACTTCTATTTGATAATGGTTTTCTATCGGATGCCGTTTCGAGGCTATATTACTTCCTCCTTCATATAATCAGGGCATTGCTTCTCAGTAAAGGATTTGAACCAAAAAGTCACGAAGGGGTTCTAAGGCTTTTTAGCCTTCATTTCATAAAAGAAGGAATCTTTGAACCAAAGACCTCCCATATATTTGCAAAACTGATGAAGTACAGGGAAGAGGCTGACTATAATCCCTCCTATGTGTTTACTGAAGAGGACTTTATGGAGTTCAGAAAAGAGGCTGAAGGCATGGCAGATAAGATTAAGGATTATCTAACAGAAAAGGGATATCTTTAAAGTTTTAAAGAAACAGTATTATCTATCTTGCAAAATCATAACCCTGCCTTTGGATGTAAAATTCCCATTGACAGAAATCAAATTTTGTCTTACACTTTCAATATCGATACAGTAAATTATAGAAGTTTTCTGTTTTCACAAAAATATTTTCGAGGGGGGTCTATATATCATGACAACGGTAACTGAATATAAATATATTGTAAGAGATAAAGAAATATTTGGAGGAGAGCCTATAATTGGGGGGACAAGGACTCCTGTTCGGGCTATTGTTGAAAATTGGAGGCTCGGTCTATCTCCTGAAGAAATTGTAATTCATATGCCCCACCTCACACTTGCTCAGGTTTTTGAGGCACTAAGTTATTACAGCGACCATCAGGAAGAGATTAACAATTATATAGAAAAGAATCAGATACCCTGGGATAAAATCCACCCTTCATTAAAGTGATTTCCATTTACTGTGACGAGGATGTTGATGTCCTTATAAAGTCCCTCCTTGAGTCAAAAGGTTTTAGGGTTTTAACTTCCCTTGATGAAAAAATGCTTGGAGCCTCAGATGTCAATCAAATGGATCATGCCATAAAGAATGACTATGTTTTTTTGACGCATAATAGAATCCATTATGAACAGTTATATAGTGATCTTACTACTAAAAGTGTAAATCATCCTGGTGTCATTATTGCTACGAGAAAGAATGTATATGAACTTGCTAAAAGGGTATCGCGAGTCTTGGCTGGATATACTAAAGAAAGCATCAGAAATCAGATTCTATATGTTTAATCTGCTTGCCGGGTATCAAGGTCTTCACCCTGAGCTCCCTTTCAGTTAATAAGGATATGGAAGGTGTGGTATTTATTATGTAACCCATTACACAATTTTATGATTTAAGATACATAACTCCAAACCCCCAATATTAAATATTCAATATTTCCAATAAGTTAGAAATGGCATAGAAGTTGCTTTAGATTTAAAGTAAATTCTGTCATTGCGAGGTCGATTACGACCGAATCAATCTCAGAACTATACTGTGAGGTGTAAGAAATGAAAACTAAAATATTTGCTGTAGTTCTTTTATTGGTATGTTTTTTTGCATTTATTGCAACTGAGTCTTTTTCTGCCGAAAAGGTCAGGGTTATAGAAGGGCTGATCGAGAATATTAATAATAATCTTATTGAAGTCCGTGATCGGTATTATGATATTAAAGGAGTCCCGCTTATAAACGCCTCTGGACAAAAATTAACCAAAGACTATCTTAAAATAGGGAAAAAAGTAGAAATATATTTTAAAGATGGAAGTATTACATCAATATTAATCCATGAATATATGGTAGAGTGAGGTGGCTATGAAAAAAGTAATTTTCATATTAATTTTATTATTTTTGACCTTTCTTCCTTTAAGTAATCCCAATGCAGCAGTTATGGAGGACTACTGCGTTGTCCCGCCCTATGTTATACAGAATGTGTCTCCGAATGTAATGATCGTCCTCGACAATTCAGGCAGTATGTT
>CAKKRL010000048.1 GCA_919902655.1 Thermodesulfovibrionia bacterium | reverse complement strand
GGAGGGCGTTCTTTATGGTGATTTCTATTACATCAGGATCAAAGGGTTTTGTTATATAGTCATATGCCCCTATCTTTATCGCCTCGACAGCGGTCTCGATAGTTGCATAGGCAGTAATGAGTATGACAGGGATGGCAGGGTTATATTCCTTTATATTTTTAAGGACCTCTATCCCGTCTATCTTCGGCATCTTGAGGTCTGATATGACTATGTCAGGGTCTTCCTTCTTTGTGATCTCTATACCTTCCTCACCGTCTTTGGCAAGAAAGAGTGTGTAGTCCTTGAGTAATCTCCTGAACATCTCTCTCATGCCGGGTTCATCGTCTACAACGAGGATTTTATCTTTGTTCTCTGTATTCATTCTATAGGGATCCTTATATAAAAGGCCGTCCCCTCACCCCTTTTACTCGTAAAGGATATCTCACCCTTATGCCTCTCTATTATCTTTCTTGATATAGGAAGTCCCAGACCAATACCCCTCGCCCCCTTTCTTGTAGTAAAGAGGGGTTCAAAGATCTCCTCCTTTATCTCTTCCGGTATCCCTTCTCCTGTATCAGAGATCTTTATCTCAAGGTTATTATTATGCCTTCTGCAACTTAAAGTCAACTCCCCTCCCCCTGGCATTGCCTGCACAGAATTGAGGATTATATTAAAGAATGCCTCCTTAAGCTGCCTTTCATCGCCCTTTAGAAGGGGAAGGCTATCTTCATACTCCCTTCTGATATTTATTCCCTGCACCTTTATCTGGCTTTCTAAATCTGCGATACATCCTTCAAGGCAGCCTGCGACATCGAAATAGTTTTGTTCTATCTCCTGAGGTTTTGCAAAGTCCATAAGATTTTCGACGACAACCTTCGCCTTCTTCGCCTCCCTTATTATGTTTTCCACATCCCTGTAGTGTTCGCCTTCTGCAGAGACCTCCTTCTGGAGTACCCTTGAAAAACCGATTATTATGTTTATAATATTATTGAGTTCATGGGATATCCCGCCTGCAAGATTGAGCAGCTCCCTGTTCTTTTCTTCTATCTGAGCCTCTTTCTTCTTTAAACTGTCGATCATATTGGTAAAGCCTCTCTCCATGATCTCGACTTCATCGCCATCATGGAATCTCTTTTCTTGTTCACCGGTCCCTGTAAATGTCATGACCCTCTCGCTGAGTTTTTCTACAGGTCTTGTTATCTTCCTTGATAGAATTATGGAAAGGAAGGTACCGATGAACATGAAGAAGAGTGAAAAGGCGAATGCCTCAAGCAGAACCTTCCCCATCCGCGGGAAGAGGCTTTTAATCTCCATCCCGATCTCGACATTACCTATAGACATTCCATCGTATAAAATATTTTTAGATATCTTCTTAATTTCCCTGTCTTCCTTCTCTGTCATGCCATCTATCCGGGCAACTATATCCCCGCCAGAATCGGTTATAAGGATATAGTTAAAGGCTAATCTTTTTTTTGCATTCTCAAGGATACTGTTAATACCTTTATAGTCCTTATTTAACAGGAGGTCAGGAATAGTCGTTACGAGTGTCTCGGCAAAAAATTCTCCCTCCCTCTGAATATCTTCAGACAGGCGGTTAAGGTCGTTTACTACGAATATGAAGGAAAGGACCCAGCATGTGATAAATATGAAGGCTATAAGGGACAGGGAGATCTTGAATCTGAGGGTCTTAAAGGGAATCATTTTTATCTTTCTCCCACTCCGCACTCACACCCCTCTCCCCTTGGGGCCATGGCTCGTAGAGGAGAGCATCAAGGTGAGGGGGACAGAATTGAATACATTTAAATCGCACTTTTCAGTTTGGGCATCTCTCCATGACAGCCAATGCATATATCCTTATTCACGACCATCGTCTTATGTCCCCTGAAGCTATGGCACTGGTTACAGTGGTATTCAAACTGTGTATGAACAATATGTGAGAATACGCCCTTCTGTGGTGTCTGTATAAATCTCTCGTAGATATGGCATTTAAAACATATGAGGTTTTTTATAGTATCTTCCTTTTTCTCTGTCTTTTTCCCGGATAAAGAAGCTGGCTCAGGAATAGGTTTCTTTTCAGATACAAAATCGAGCCTCTGGCATGCTGTAAGTAGCAGGAGAAGAAGTACTGTGAAGACCACCGATGCCCTTGTCATAGCCTTTATTCTTCCTTTTCTTTGATGGAGGCTTCGGGGAACAGACGTTCGAATTCTGCAGGGTGACGTTCCTTAAGGTCCTTCAATGATATCTTTCCTGTAATCCAGACCCAGCTCATCGGGAATACTTCTGGTTTAAGGTGTTCATTGTAGAAATGCCAGAAGAAAATGAATACAATCGCAAGGAGTGCCTCATCGCTATGCATTATATAGAGAAGTTCCCATGCCCAGTTAGATGCTAATGCTGGTATAAAAAGGGCTGCCTTTGTCGGGAAGGCAAGGGCAAGGCCTGAAGAACCTATGATAAGGATTCCCCAGAAA
>CAKKRL010000047.1 GCA_919902655.1 Thermodesulfovibrionia bacterium | reverse complement strand
GATTGGCTGAAGAAAAGGTTTTAGTAGTAGATGATGAAGAAGTAATCTGCAACCTCTGTAACCAGATACTTTCAAAAGAGGGATACGCAGTTACAACCGTTCAAAACGGATTCAGGGCAATCGAAGAGGCAAAAAAAATGCCCTTTGACCTCCTCCTTACCGATCTGAAGATGCCGGGAATAAGCGGGCTCGATGTCTATCAGGCGATAAAAAAGATAAAAGACGATATTACTACAATAGTCATCACCGGTCACGGCACGATAGATACGGCCATCGAATCCCTGAAGAGGGGGATTGAGGGCTTTATCCTCAAGCCATTTACACATGACGAACTTGTGAACACCGTTGAGTACGCCCTTGAGAGGGGGCGCCTCATAAAGGAAAATATGAGACTTAAGGCCCTGATTCCATTACTCGAAATCAACAAGGCCTTGATCACAGACAGGAAGCCCGAGGAGATATTCGATGCAATCATGGGTGTTGCACTCTCAGAAATAAAGGCAGACAGGATCTCAATTATGCTCATAGACAAGAATACCCATGACCTTGTCGTAAGGGCATCGAAGGGAATGCTCACAGAGAATGTCCAGCAGTACAGGACAAAGATGGGTGAGGGTGTCTCGGGCTGGGTAGCAAAAACAGGTGAAGGGGTAATAATCAATGAGGGTGGCCATCGTAACCCTATCATAAACAATGCCATGAGGCTCAATGAGATATACTCGGGCATGTCTGTCCCCCTCTTAATCAAGGGGAAAACCCTCGGGGTAATAAACCTGAGCAAGATTAGACAATCAACACCGTTCACAAAGAGCGACCTTGATTTATTCTCGGTCATTGCAGGGCAGCTGGCTGTATCGCTGGAGAACAGCAAGCTATACGGAGAGATCAGAGAAAACTATTTCAAAACAATACTTGCCCTTGCCGCTGCTATTGAGGCAAAGGACCCTTATACAAGGGGCCATTCTGCCAGAGTGGCAAGATATGCCCTTGCAATAGCAGAAGAAATGGGACTTCCTTCAGAAAAGATAGAAGAGATCCATATTGCAGGAATACTCCATGATATCGGAAAGATAGGGATCTCCGAACAGGTTCTGAATAAACCCGGCAAACTCACCGACGATGAGTATGCTATTATGAAGGAACACCCCTTTCACGGGGAAAGGATTCTTGAGCCGATCGGCTTCTCAGAGGAAATCATAAGATCAATCCGCCACCATCACGAGTGGTTCAATGGAAAAGGTTATCCTGATAGGCTGAAGGGGAAAGAGATCTCTATTGGCGCAAGGACCCTCTGCGTTGCTGATACCATAGAGGCCATGACCTCGGAGAGGTACTACAGGGATGTCATTTCAATAACAAATGTGATAAAGGAACTGAAGGATGGCTCAGGAGCGCAGTTTGATCCTGATGTTGCCGAAGCCGCCATCAGACTTATTGAGAACGGAAATATCCACCCGTAAAACCAGCCGGTGTTAGCTTTATAAGTTTATTACAAGAAAGATAGCTGAGACATCCTGCCATTGAAAAAATAAAAAAGTTATGTTATTTTAAACAAATATGGAAAAAGGAGATATTCAGGGAAAAGGACATAAAGAGGGACTTCTATCAGAAGAGATCAAAGAGGTCAGAGATATTGTCATGACCCTTTTAAAGACCAAGAAGGCCCTCAGGATGTATCTCCCCAACAACCCTATTTATGTCAATGCCCTTACTGAACTTTTCTGGAGGTTCAAGTCGTTTTTTAAGACGAATGAAAACTTGGTCCTGAGGATTAAACAGAACGAAATCCTCTACGAGGACAGTACGGTCTATAGTAATCCTGAGAAGGATGATAATCTTGCACTCTTCTTCTTTAAAGACGGTCTCAGGGAACTGACATTCAAGAACGGCCTGAGAGAGGATGAACTTCTCGAATTTATCAGGATCCTTAATTTAGATTTTGAAAAGGATATCCTTGATGATGACCTCGTTACCCTCCTATGGGAAAAGGATTTTGAAAATATATCATATGTGGTGGATGAGGAATTCCTGACGGACGAGAATATAGATGTAGATGCGATAACCGAACAGATGAAAAACAGAACCGCTGTCCAGGGTGATCTCGGCCGTGCCTATGAAGATGCCCAGTTTGAGGGCGTCCCTGTCCAGGTGACTGCCGGAGAGGTCTATAGTCTCTCGGATGAAGACCTCAGAGGTCTCAAGAGGTATTTCGAAAGGGACGCAGGCGAGAACAGGACATCGAAGGTAATCGATGTCATATTCGAAATACTTTCTCAGGAAAAAGAATTTGAAGGTTTTTCCGGAGTCGTAAGTTCTCTGGAAAGGGCCATCGAGTTCTTCATAAAAGAAGGTGATTTCAGAAACGCCCTCGCCCTCCTCGAAAAGATTAACGACCTATCCAGGAAAAGCGATGTCCTGAGCGAAAAGGCAAGGGGGAGGTTAAAGATAGCCGTGGTCAACGTAGGTAGAGAAGGGAACATAAAGGAAATAGGTAATATCTTGGATAAGGAAGATACAGTCGTTGACGAGAATGCAGCTACCGCATTCCTGAAGCTTTTTGACAAGATATCAATAACGCCCCTCTGTCACCTGCTGTCAGAACTTAAGAACATCAGAGGCAGGAGGGTCGTAATAGAGGCCCTGGTTGCCCTGGGAAAAGCGGATATAAAGGCGATTTCAAAACACCTCGATAATCCAAGGTGGTATTTCGTGAGAAATATAATCCACATCCTCGGCAGGATTGGTGACAGGACAGCATTAGAACCTCTCGGGAAAATACTTATTCACGAAGACATAAGGGTAAGGAGAGAGGCCGTCAAGTCCCTCGGCATGATAGGTGGGCAGCAGGCCAGGGACCTATTGATTAAAGCCCTTAATGATAATGACAGCACTGTAAGAACATCTTCTGCCAGGGCCTTAAGTGCCATGAAAGACGCATCTGCCATAGAGGCCATTCTTTTAGAGGTAAATAAAAAGGACTTCTTCCAGAGGTCGCCTTCTGAAAAAAAGGAATTCTTTCATATCCTTGGTGAAACAGGAGGTAGTACTGTTGAAGAGATATTAATAAAAATCCTGAGAAAAAAGAGTCTCTTCCAAAAAAGCAGAAATGACGAAATGAGGGCATTAGCCGCTTTTGCCCTGGGTATTGTGAAATCCAAAGATGCCATTCCCTTTCTCGAAAAGGCATCTGAATCTAAGAACAGAACCCTTAAATTGACAAGTGAAGAGGCGGTCAGAAAGATAAGGACCTGAGATGGCAGAGCTTGCAGAGTTCTTTCAGCAGAAGATTCAGGAAGGAGCAAAGTCTTTTGTTAATCACCTTGCTATTCTCCTCAAGACCGCCCAGATACATGAACAGACAAATGTTGCGGTGGAACAGGCAGTAGAGAAATTCCTTTCCTCGGGTAATCCCCTTATAGAACTGGAGAAGGGTGTATCTATCGAAATTGTTGGTGATTATATCTTTATGAACGGGGTAAGGCTGAGGTACAGCCTTGACAGTCTCCTTAATTTCGATTACCTCGTAAGGGAGTTTAAGAGAAGGGAACTTGGAGGATTGCTTATTAAAGAACCTCTCGATACTAACGAGACAAAGAAACTCATTTATATACTTATTGGCACAGATCCCAAACTCCTTAACCCCTTTGAAAGGATTGAGGACGCCATTCTCAACACAGACATCTCAAAGATAAGGGTTGAAAAGCTGAAAAAGGTCAAGGAGGATTTAGAGGAAACCCTTGACAAAAGAAAGGCGGTGAAGAAAACCTATTTCAGGGCAGTATCACTCACAAAGGGGATAATGAGTTCAATTAAGTCCGGGGAGAAGGTCAACCTGAGAAAGGCGAAGAGGATCGTGGAATCTATTGTGGATACTATCCTCACAGAGGAGATCTCCCTGATCGGGATGACTACAATGAAGGACTATGACGAGTACACATATAACCATTCTGTCAATGTAAGTATTTTATCTATTACCCTGGGTCAGAGGATCGGCCTTTCTAAAAAGGCACTGACAGAGCTTGGCCTTGTGTCCCTGTTTCACGATATAGGAAAAGTAAATATCCCTGCTGAAATATTGAACAAGCCAACAAACTTCAATGACACCGAGTGGGAGATAATAAGGAAACACCCAATCTGGGGTGCAAAGGTAATCCTGAACCTCAGGGGCCTCGATGAGGTCGCTATAAGGGCAATAATAGTAGCCTACGAGCATCATCTGAATTACGATTTCACAGGATACCCGACTTTATCGAGGAGGTTCGATCTTGACCTCTTCGGAAGAATTGTAACCATAGCCGACCAGTACGATGCGATGACAGCGTCGAGGGTCTATAGCAGAATACCGATGTCGCCTGATAAGGCATTAAGCCTTATGATGGAGAGGAGCGGGTCATTTATGGACCCGTTACTCCTGAAGATATTCGTAAATATGATAGGAGTCTATCCTTCAGGAACCCTTGTGATGCTCGATACAAAGGAACTCGGCCTTGTCTTTGAGTCAAGTCCGCTCTATGTAGACCGGCCCAGGATAATCCTTGTTACCGACCCGCAGGGAAACCGTGTCACAGGGGGTACTATTGACCTTGCCGAGATGGATAAGGCTACAGGCAGATTCAAAAAAAATATTATAAAGACCCTGGACCCGAACCAATACAATATCAACTTAGCGGAGTACTTCTTGTAAACATCATAGAAAGGGGTCAAGGATTCAAGTGGTCAAGTGAGTTTACTGGAACCCTCGACCCCTCGAATCCTTGAATCCTATTCAATTAATTCTGGAGGTTTAAAAGTTATGGATAAAAAGATTTACATCATAGATGTAACGAACAGGGACGGAGTCCAGACATCGAGGATACTCCTGCCAAAACTCTCAAAGACTATGCTTAACATCTATCTCGATGACATGGGCATTTATCAGAGCGAGATAGGGTTCCCGACAATAAAACATGAGATCAATTATATAAACGCCAACCTCGAGCTTGTGAAACTGGGGGGTATTAAAAGGCTCCATCTCGAGGGCTGGTGCAGGGCTGTGCCTGAGGATGTAGAACTCGCCTTCAAGAACTGCCCTGATATAAAACACCTGAATATCTCGATCTCAACATCCGAGATAATGATACAAGGGAAATTTCAGGGGAGAAAGTTGTTCAAGGACATCCTCAAAACAGCAGTAGACGCTGTAAAGCTTGCAAAGTCGTCCGGTGCAGAGACGGTTGGGCTAAATGCCGAGGATGCATCGAGGACAGAACTTGAGAGGCTCATAGAATTTGTCCATGCAGGCAAGGAGGCAGGCGCCGATAGATTCAGGTACTGTGATACCCTCGGTGCCGATGACCCTATAACGATATACGAAAGGATAAAGGCCCTTGCACTGGCAACAAGGTTCCCTGTAGAGATGCACTGCCACAATGACCTCGGTATGGCAGAGGCTGTATCCGTAGCAGGCGCACAGGGCGCGATTGAAGGAGGGGTTGATACCTATATCAATACTACGCTTAATGGTTATGGAGAGAGGTGCGGAAACTGCGACCTTGTATCCACAATCCTTGCACTTAAATTCTCTCATGGACTTACGGAAAAGATACATCTTGACGAACATGTAGACCTGAAGAAGGCATGGAAGATTGCAAAGTATGCGTCCTACGCATTTAATTTACCGATCCCGATTAATCAGCCCGGAGTAGGTGCCAATGCCTTCGCCCATGAGTCAGGAATACATGCAGACGGCGCACTGAAGGACAGGAGGAATTATGAACTCTATGACCCCGAGGACGTAGGAAGGGGTGAACCTGAACTACTCGAAACAGGAAGGATTATAACAACAGGCGAATACGGAGGCATCAAGGGATTCAGGCATGTCTATGACAAGCTCGGTATCCATTTCCATGATGACAGTGAGGCAAGAAAGGTGCTCGATCTCGTTCAGTACGCAAACCTCCATAACCAGAAACCTCTCACAGATGATGAACTTAGGTTTATTGCAACCTATCCTGAAGTTGCAAGAAAGGCAATGACGGTAACCCCTTAAGGCTAATAATGTATACGGTTACACTCATTCCCGGAGACGGTGTCGGCCCGGAGATTACAGAGGCAACAAAGGCAGCCCTTGAAGCTACAGGTGTAAAGTTCATCTGGGACATTTATGAGGCAGGGGTATCTGTGTTCGAGAAGACAGGGAATCCAATACCTGAAGCAGTAATCGACTCCCTGAAAAGAAATAAGGTAGGCCTCAAAGGACCTATCACAACCCCTGTCGGGTCAGGCTTTAGGAGCGTGAATGTAACACTCAGGAGGTCGCTCGACCTTTACTGCTGTCTCAGGCCATGCAGGTTATATCCCGGAGTAAAATCACGTTATGAAAAGGTAGATTTAGTGATAGTCAGGGAGAATACAGAAGACCTTTACTGCGGTATAGAATTCGGGAAGGGATCAGATGGCGCAAAGGCTATAATGGATACAGTAAAGAGGAAGACAGGCGTTGCGATAAGGGATGATTCAGCGATAAGTCTGAAACCTATCTCTGTATATGGCTCTGAGAGGATAGTGAGATTCGCCTTCGATTATGCAAAAAAATATGGAAGGCATAAGGTCACTGCGGTGCACAAGGCAAATATCATGAAGGCCACTGACGGACTTTTCCTTGAAGTGGCAAGGGAGGTAGCAAAGGAATATCCTGAAATTGAATTTGAAGACAGGATTGTGGATAACATGTGTATGCAGCTTGTGACTAAACCCGAAATCTATGATGTCCTTGTAATGCCTAATCTCTACGGTGATATCATATCCGATCTCGCTGCAGGTCTCATAGGTGGTCTCGGTATGGCCCCAAGTGCCAATATTGGTGATAATATAGCCATATTCGAACCAACCCATGGAAGCGCCCCGAAATATAAAGGCATGAATAAGGTGAACCCTGTGGCAATGATCCTCTCAGGTGTTTTAATGCTCAGCCATCTCGGGGAGAATGAGTCTGCCCGGAGGGTTGAGAATGCCGTCTCCTCTGTACTCAGCGAAGGGAAATGGGTCACATACGACATGAAGCCTTCCCCTGATGATCCAACAGCCGCTACCACATCTCAGGTGGCAGAGGCG
>CAKKRL010000046.1:4328-9327 GCA_919902655.1 Thermodesulfovibrionia bacterium | reverse complement strand
ATATCAAAACCGATGTCCGTGAGGGCATTCTTAAAGCATCGTTGTTTGTCACCCTGAACTTGTTTCAGGGTCTTTTTTAGAGAGAATTCATAATGACAACCTGCAGACATTACCAATGAATAATTTACATCTTCTTCATCGCATTTTCAATAACCTTAACGACCCCTTCAGCAATCGTCTTTATCTCACCCCGTCTTCTCCCTTCTACCATTACCCTAACCTTATGTTCTGTACCGGACGGTCTTACGAGGATCCTCCCCTTACCATCCAGTTTCTTCTCTGCCTTCTCAATGGCAAGTTTTATCTCAGGGATAGTCTTTATATCCCTTTTCGGTCTCCCTTTTACATTTATTAACACCTGCGGCATGGGCTTCATCGCTGAGGCAAGCTCTGAGAGTCTCTTCCCTGTCTTCCTCATTATGGAAAGAACCTGAAGTGCTGTTATAGGCCCGTCCCCTGTGGTATTCCAGTCCATGAATATTATATGTCCTGATGTTTCACCGCCAAAGTTATAACCGTTTTCAAGGATCTTCTCAGCCACATAGCGGTCACCAACAGCAGTCCTCACAACATCTATCCCTGCCTTTCTCATCGTGATATCGAGGGAGATCGTACTCATTACAGTTGTAACCAGGGCATTACCCTTGAGCCTTCCCTCTTTAAACATATCGAGTGCACATATAGCCATAATCTGGTCTCCGTCAATAACATTACCTTTTTCATCGGAGAACACAACCCTGTCTGCATCACCGTCATGTGCTATCCCTGCATCTGCCTTACAGGCCTTGACTGCCTTCAGGATTATATCCGGATGGATCGAACCGCAATCACGGTTTATATTAAGCCCATCAGGTTTGTCGTTAAGGGAGATAACCTCTGCCCCAAGTTCCTTTAATACCCATGGTGTAACCTTGTATGCTGCACCGTTTGCAGAATCTACAACGACCCTCATCCCTTCAAGGGTCATGCCCTTCGGGAATGTACCCTTAACGAATTCTATATACCTGCCGACTGCGTCATCGATCCTGTAGGCCTTGCCTACCTCCTTTGCAGTCGGCCTGATATGGTCAAGGGCACCTGAGAATATGAGATCTTCCATCTTTCTCTCCAATTCGTCAGGGAGTTTAAAACCTTCTCTCGAAAAAAATTTAATACCGTTATCCTCGAAAGGGTTATGTGAGGCAGAGATCATAACCCCTGCATCTGCCCTGAGGCTCCTCGTTATGAAGGCAACACCGGGTGTCGGAAGAGGGCCGAGGAGTACAACATCCGCACCCATCGAGCATATCCCCGAAGTAAGGGCAGACTCAATCATATAACCTGAAAGCCTTGTGTCCTTACCTATAACGATCCTGTGGCGGCCGGGTCCGGATCTGAATATATGGGCTGCAGCCCTGCCTATCTGCAATGCCATCTCACTCGTCATGGGATAGGTATTCGCAATTCCTCTAACCCCGTCTGTCCCAAAAAGCCTCTTCATTTCCCCTCCCTAACTATAAAGGCCTTCACCTCTATATTCCCCTTTTCTTTAATCCTTATGTTCTTACCAGTGGTATCTATTTTAGCAACCTGATTAAAATCCTCAGAAAGACCTGTTATATCAACAGGCTCTGTTCTCAAAGACTGTAATGACTCGACCTCCCTCCTTGTGCCTTCAATCATGATTGAGGAAGGCTTAATCTCAACCCTTTTGAGCCTGTACCCCTGTGCCGGATTCCCGGTGATAATCGGTTTTACATCGACAGTCTTCGTTATTACACGATCCAGGCGGATCTTTATTGATGCAGGGTTTATCCTCACAACCTTCAGATTAAATGGAACCCTTACATTCTCAGGGCCTATATAATAACTGCCCTCCCCTTCCTTGGCACCTGATAAATCAACCATGGTTTTGATATCATCCCCTCTCAATCCTCTCAAAGTACTCTCCTGTCCCTGAATCCAGACATCCACAGATTTTGCAGGTTCTCCTACGAGCTCAAGGGACTGGGGTATGTTCCTGAACTCTAATGGAGACTGAAAACTCACCTCCATTTTTCCTCTCGACATAACAAAGAACCAGAGGATTATAGCAAAGATCAATGAGGCAATCTTTATCCCTAAATTCTCAAAGACAAGGGTCTTCAGCCTCATTCAGCCTTACTCCTCCTCCGGGTTTCCTTCTTTGTCTTCGCAAAGACCTTCGATATCTCTTCCCGGAGAGAGAGAATATCGAGATCCTTTACTATCTTCCCTCCCTTTGCGAGTGAAATAGTCCCTGTCTCCTCCGAGACTATGATTACAACAGCATCTGTCTCCTCTGTAATACCGAGTGCAGCCCTGTGCCTTGTGCCCAGAGTCCTTGTCCGTTCTGAACTTAAACTCAACGGAAGGAAACAACCTGCAGCAATGATCCTGTTTCCCCTGATTATAACAGCACCATCATGGATAGGAGAGTTGGGAAGGAATATACTCAGGATCACTTCCCTTGATACCTTTGCATCGAGCTCTGTCCCCATCTCAGTGAAATTCCTGAGGTCTGTCTCCCTCTCCAGCACAAGGAGGGCACCGATTCTTTTATTTGCGAGGGATATGGATGCCTTTACTATCTCTTCCATGAACCTCGATTCCTCAACAGGGGAAAGGGAGTAGAAGAAGGATTTCTCGCCAATATGTGCCAGTGCCCTTCTCAGTTCAGGCTGAAAGAGGACTACTATAACAATTACTATCTGTGCCCAGAAGGTCTGCACTATCCAGTCGATTGTATAAAGACCTGCCCAGTTGGATATTAATAAGGCGAGGAGAAGTATTCCGAGTCCGGTAAGCATCTGCACTGCCTTCGTCCCCTTTATGAGGAGAAGGATGTGATAGATTATAAACGCCACTATAAGGATATCTATTATATCCTGTGGCCTCACATGGCTAAGTATGCCTGTTATCTGCTTTAGAATCTCCATTCTTGTTTCTATTTTTGGTGGGAATCAATTAATCTCATTTCTCTCTCGTCGCTCGTCCCTCGCTTTTGCTTTTATCGCATCCGCCACCCTTGCAACCCTTACCATGGAGCTGACATCATGTACCCTAACTATATTCGCTCCCTTGATGATACCTATTGCAACTGCTGCCGCTGTCCCTTCAAGCCTGTCATCTGCAGGGAGGTCGAGTATCTTCCCTATAAATGACTTCCTTGAAGGTCCGAAAAGAACAGGCATCCCCAAAGACTTAAATTCATCAAGACGGTTGATAATCTCAAGGTTATGTTCAAAGGTCTTGCCGAAACCAATACCAGGGTCAATGATGATCATGTCCTCATCAATCCCGGCTTTCTGTGCAATAGATATTCCATCTTCCAGAAAATGAAGAATCTCACCTATCAGATCCTGATAGACAGGGTTGACCTGCATATTCCCCGGTGTCCCCTTAATATGCATGATCACGACAGGGACATCGTATTCTGCTGCAACAGTGGCTATGTCAGGGTCGAACCTCAGTCCGCTTATATCATTTATAATTGATGCCCCTGCCTGAATAGCTGCTCTTGCAACCTCTGCTTTATAGGTATCTATAGAGATAGGAATCCTGAGTCTGTTTTTCAGCTTCTCGATTACAGGGATAACCCTGCCGAGTTCTTCTTCATGGGATAAGGGAAGTGCACCTGGCCTTGTGGACTCACCACCGATATCGATGATGTCTGCCCCTTCTTTCTCTATTTCAAGCGCCCTCTTGACTGCTTTATCTGTGTCGAGATATCGCCCGCCGTCTGAGAAGGAATCAGGGGTTACATTCAGAATCCCCATTATATGGGTCCTTCTGAAGAGATCTAATCTATAATCATTCCACTCTAAGACGAAACCCTCTTTAGCCCTCTGCATTTTAAATCAGAAAAGTATGCATGATGTTTAATCCCCCTAAAATCCCCCTTTAGCAAAGGCCATGGCTCGTAGAGGGGATTGAGGGGGATTTTTCTTTCATTCTGTATCTTGCATCCTGCATCAGGAATGGAGTCAGGCCGTTGCCAGTGCCTCTTTAATAACAGTATCGATTTCGTTACCAGTGAGGGTCTCTTTATCGAGGAGGGCCTCGGCAATGGCAGTAAGGGCCTTGAAATTATCCTTGAGCAGTTTCTTTGCCCTTTCATGGCTTTCTATTACCATCCTCTTTACCTCTTCGTCTATTTCTACTGCAGTCCTTTCTGAATAGTCCCTGTGCTGTGCAATCTCTCTGCCGAGAAATATCTGCTCCTCTTTCTTTCCAAATGTGAGTGGGCCAAGTTTGTCACTCATTCCCCATTCACAGACCATCTTTCTTGCAAGTTCTGTGGCCCTCTCGAGGTCATTGCCGGCACCTGTCGTTATTTGGCCGAGGGCCATCTCCTCTGATGCCCTTCCGCCAAGAAGAACAACGATCCCATTAAGAAGGAAGTCCTTCGCATAGGTATATCTGTCATCCACAGGAAGTTGCTGGGTGAGTCCAAGTGCCCTTCCTCTCGGTATTATGCTAACCTTATGGACAGGGTCTGTCCCGGGGATAAGTTTTGCAACAAGGGTATGTCCTGCCTCATGGTAGGCCGTCGACCTCTTCTCCCTCTCGCTCATAACCATACTCTTTCTCTCAACCCCCATGAGTACCTTGTCCTTGGCACTCTCAAAGTCTTCCATGCCGACCTTTGTCTTTGACTTCCTTGCTGCAAGGAGTGCTGCCTCATTAACCAGATTCGCAAGGTCAGCACCTGAAAAACCGGGCGTGCCCCTTGCCACTATCTCTAACTCTACATCCTCTGCAACAGGGATCTTTTTTGTATGGACTTTAAGGATCCCGAGCCTACCCTTAACATCGGGCTGGGGAACAATTACCTGGCGGTCGAACCTCCCCGGTCTTAAGAGGGCAGGGTCAAGCACATCAGGCCTGTTTGTTGCTGCAATCAGTATCACACCTTCATTCGATTCGAATCCATCCATCTCTACAAGGAGCTGATTAAGGGTTTGCTCCCTCTCATCATGGCCCCCTCCGAGGCCCCCCC
>CAKKRL010000046.1:0-4318 GCA_919902655.1 Thermodesulfovibrionia bacterium | reverse complement strand
CCTGTGCCTACCAACAGCATCTATCTCGTCAATGAAGATGATACAGGGCGCATTCTTCTTCCCCTGCTCGAAGAGGTCCCTTACCCTTGAGGCCCCCACCCCAACGAACATCTCAACAAAGTCTGAGCCGCTTATAGAAAAGAACGGAACCTCTGCCTCCCCTGCTATTGCCTTTGCAAGAAGGGTCTTTCCTGTACCAGGAGGGCCCATAAGAAGTACACCTTTGGGGATCTTACCGCCGAGCTTCTGGAATTTCTGAGGGTCTTTAAGATACTCTATTATCTCCTCAAGCTCAACCTTTGCCTCGTCGATCCCGGCTACATCTTGAAATGTGATCTTGTTGGATTTATCCGAGATCAACCGCGCCTTACTCTTCCCGAAAGAGAGGGCCTTATTGCCACCTGTCTGCATCTGTCTCATGAAGAAGAGCCAGATTGCAGCAATAAAGATGATAGGCCCCCAGGAAAGTAGAAAGGTTACCCACCAGGGGTTCTCATCAGGAGGTTTCCCTGTAATCCTGACACCTTTATCCATTAATCCCTTAATGAATTCTGTATCAAGAGTGCTTGGGGCATAGGTCCTGAACTTCTTCCCGTCCTTAAACTGTCCTGCAATATGGTTCTCTTTAATGATAACCTCATCTATTTCACCTCTCTCAAGTCTCGTAATAAGGTCGCTGAATATCACCTCATCAGCAACCTTCTTGGGAACGCTCAAGAGGTTAAACAGGAGTATCATAACAAGACCGAGGATAAGCCAGAGGGTTAAATTCTTGTAATTCAAATCACATACCTCCTTAAAGTAAGCATAATAAAATAACATATTTCTGAGGAGTTTACAATATCTTTTTCTCCTTTCCTTATTGAGAAAAAAACATTAATCTGTTAATATAAAACGTCATGGGAGAAAAATATCCTTTCCAGCCCCTTACAAAAGAGGACAAAATAACTGTGGTGCTTTATAGAACAGGCATTGCCCTGTCTTCGTTTATAATCGCAATCCTTGCCTATATGTTGCTAAACCCATCCTATTACCGGAATGACCCGTTGATTAATATCAAGTTTAATATTTTAATCATCTTTTTTTATTTATCGGTGGGTCTGAGTGTGTTCTTCATACACCTCTATGTAAGTAAGTTCAAGAAATTCCTTAAGAGACTCTACTATATATCTGTGATTTCCCTGATAGTTCTTTTTATTATCGGGAGGGGAGACCTTTTGGGGGCACTCGTTAATAAACCCTTTAGTACAGTCTTCATCATCCCGCTCTCTGGATGTCTCGGTTTCATAACTGCAAAAGAGGCCTTCTGTTTTAAACTTATCGAAGGCTATCTTCTTTCACTGATAATGCCCTTTTATCTTCTAATTTTATCAGTGGGTTCTATGACGATGCAGGGCGTCTCTCTCGGTCTTATTATAATAGCCCTGATGTTGATGCTTTTTACCTTCAGGAAGGTCTTTATGCCACTGCATTACGATGTCGGTGATAAATCCGCCTATACCTGATTTCCTTTACCTGTTAAATATTTATGATTTTCTGCGATTTGATAAAGAGAGATTTATGAATATCACTACTGCCTATATCGTCACTTTCATAGCAAGTTTCTGTATCCTTGTGATTGAGATTGTTGCCGGTCGTATCCTTGCGCCTTTCGTCGGCGTATCCCTCTATACATGGACGAGCATCATCGGTGTAGTCCTTGCAGGGATAAGCATAGGGGCATACCTTGGCGGAAAGCTTGCTGACAGGTTTCCCGGAAGGAAGACGCTCGGATGGATCCTGCTCCTTTCCGGGATAGCAACCCTTTCTATCCCGCCTGTAACGAACCTCGTTGCAGGTTACAAATTCCCGACATTCCTCATGCTCCGTATCCTTATAGTGACGACAATAACATTCTTTATGCCGAGCTCTATACTCGGAATGATCTCACCGGTCATCATAAAACTCACAGTCAGGAACCTGGAGAAGGTCGGGAATGTCGTCGGAAAGGTCTATGCCTTTTCCACGCTCGGCTCTATTGCAGGCACCTTTGCTGCTGGTTTTTTCCTCATATCATGGATAGGGACAAGGCATATCATCCTTGTGATGGGCGGGATCTTGATCCTGACAGCAGTTGTCTGGGGCTCGCTCTTCAAGAAAATGAAACCTGCCATAGGGTTCCTCCTGCTGCCTCCCTTCCTCCTCGCAGGAGTCTATAACTACGGCTTCAAACCCCGCATCGATTCTTACACTGAATATTACAAGGAGAGTGATTATTACACGATAAAGGTGAGGCATACATCGAACCCTGACGGAGAAATATTGCAGGCACTGATACTCGACAACCTGACACATTCCTATGTGAACCTGAATAACCCGCTCCACCTTGAATATCAGTACGAAAGGATTTACTCGGAGATCCTCAGGTGGAAGTTCAAAAAGGATTCTCCCTTCAGGAGCCTGACTATCGGTGGCGGAGGATATACATTCCCGAGGTATATGGAGGTCTTTTATCCAAAGGCCGGAATCGATGTCGTTGAGATAGACCCTGAGATAACAAGGGTCGCCTATAAATACCTCGGCCTGCCACAGGACACGGGGATAAGGACATATAATGAAGACGGCCGCTGGTTTGTTATGAACTGTAATGAGAGGTATGATCTTATCTTTATTGATGCCTATAATGACCTCTCGATACCTTTCCATCTCACTACAAAGGAATTTGCGCGGTTACTTAATGATATCATGAACCCTGATAGTATCCTTCTCACAAATATAATTGATAATTTTCAGAAGGGGTCGTTCCTTCCATCATATATAAGGACACTGGCGGAGGTCTTCGGGAAAGGAAATATCCATGTGATATCGGTAAGTAATGATTTTGAAAAGAGGGGTCCAAGTACATATATCATACTGACAGTGAAAGGTAATATCAAAATCAAAGACTTTGAGGAATATCTTAAGGATAGTTTCGGGGATGAGGCTATATCAAAGGTAGTGCCTGAGAAGATTCTGAACAAATTCCTTGAGAAGGAATACTCTGTAGTGCTCAGGGATGATTATGCACCGGTTGATAACCTCATCGCTCCTGTTTTCGAAGAGAGGTTCGGCTATAACCGGAAGAACAGATAGCACTCAGGGCATTGTGACCGTCAGCACTCTTGAGGATCTTTGATAGAGGGTTACAAAGAGAAAATAAAAATCGGGAAATGTTTTAAAGTTATTTTTGAGGCTTTAACTGGGTGTACCCAGGGTATCTATTTCCCTTGTGATCTTTTTAATATCCCCTGGCTCAATCTCTATCTCTCCGGCAATAGTATTTTCTTCGACCTGACTTACCCTCCGTGCACCACAGAGTGCGTGGGTCACGCCGGGCCGGGCAACAGTCCATGCGATAACGAGCTGAGCGAGTGTACAGTTATATTTTCTCAAAAGGTCGGACCATCCCTTAAGCATGGCAATAACACGGGCCCGGTTCTCCTGCTTGAACCATGGGTTCCAGTTGTGGCTGCTTCTTGATTCCCCTGTTCCGAAGATACGGTCTATTCCGATCTTACCAGTAAGCAACCCCTGTTCAAGAGGCATATAGGAGAGTGTTGCAATATCATGTTCTATGCACCAGGGGAGGATATCCTTTTCTATCTCACGGTAAAGCATGCTATACCTCGGCTGGTTGGTAGCGATATCGCCGTATGTGACATACTCTTTCAATTCCTCGAGTGTTACATTCGAAACCCCGATTGAGCGGATTTTCCCCTCCCTCTTAAGTTCCATGAGACACCCCATAGTCTCTGCTATTGGTGTTTTTTCAGGTTCGATAGCCTGCCAGTGGGTCTGATAGAGGTCTATATAATCTGTCCCGAGTCTTTTAAGACTGTTCTCAAGTTCGACCCTGATCGTGTCCGGACGTAATGAACGGCGGAGGGGTTTCCCGTCAAACACTCTAAAATCTGTGCCCCTCTCGTCTTCCCACCAAAGACCGCACTTGGTCGCCAGTATCACCTTATCCCTTCTGCCCCTGATGGCAAGCCCCACAACGCGCTCACTCCTTCCAAAACCATAGACAGGTGCAGTGTCAATCAGATTAATACCTAAATCCAGGGCAGTATGCATCGTCTTTATCGATTCATTATCATCGGGGTCATCACCCCAAGGGACCCCGCCACCCATTACCCATGTGCCCAGAGCAACCACGGAGGCCTTAATACCCGAGATCCCCAATTCACGGTACTTCATCCTTACCTTCTTCTTCGACTATGGTTTTCCGTTCTTATACTTCGGTCGCTTGTTCGCTTCGAGGATCGTTTTCCTCAGTCGTATTGACAGCGGCGTTACCTCG
>CAKKRL010000045.1 GCA_919902655.1 Thermodesulfovibrionia bacterium | reverse complement strand
CCATTAGACCTTCTTAAGGACGGACACCTGAATTATACACTCAAAAAGGCAGTCAGGCTCGGTCTTGATCCTATACTTTGCATACAGATGGTTACAATTAATCCTGCAGAGTATTTTCATCTTGAAGGCCAGGGCGCCATTGCACCCGGCTACAGGGCAGACCTCACTGTCCTGGAAGACCTTAAAGACTTCAGGGTCAGGAAGGTGTTCAAGAATGGAAATCTTGTTGCAGAGGATGGAAAACTTATTCCAGTTGGGAAAGAACCTGAAAAGATAGTTATAAGAAGCACCATGAACCTTGATCCAAGCGGGATAGGAGGTCTAAAGGTCTTGGCTGAAGGGGAAAGGATAAAGGTGATCGAAGTAATCCCGGGACAGATCCTTACAAAGAAAAGGGTTGAAAAGGCCAAGGTTATAGATGGTGAGATAGTCTCTGATATTGAAATGGATGTCCTCAAGATAGCTGTCTTTGAAAGACATACGGCATCCGGGAGACCAGGGGTAGGGTTCGTGAAGGGCTTTAATTTCAAAAGGGGCGCAATAGCATCTTCTGTTGCCCATGACTCACATAACCTTATCGTAGTTGGTGTAAATGACAGGGAGATGGAAATGGCGGTTATGGAAATAGCAGGGATGAAGGGAGGTCAGGTAGTTGTATCTGACGGAGAGGTAATCGCCTCCCTGCCACTTCCAATAGCAGGGCTTATGTCTGATAGGCCGATCGAAGAGGTAGCAAGGAAGGTTAAAGAACTGATTGGCGCCTCAAGGAAGATAGGATGTACCTTAGAGAACCCCTTTATGGCTCTCTCCTTTCTCGCCCTCCCTGTAATACCTGAACTCAAGATTACCGATAAGGGGTTAGTTGATGTTGAAAGGTTTGAGATTGTCCCACTCTTCGTAGAGTGATTTCTCTAAACCTCCAGGTTAGCTTTAACAGTCACAGGCCTTGAAAGTGTTATGCCTACAGGTGAAGTACCTACCACATTATTATGGAGTTCCTGAAGTTTCTTTTTATCAGCATCTGCTTTAATCTTTATTTTCGCGGTAATAGTCTTAAATCCAGGGAGCTTATCCATATGGTATTTTTCCGGAGGTTCGAGGCCGAGAAAGCCGGGTAAATCTATTTCACCTTCAAGGTCGATCTTGAGGTCATTAATTTTTATTCCCATTACCGCAGCATTCATAGCATAACCTATTGTCAGGCATGCCCCGTATGCCTGAAGAACCATTTCGACCGGGTTAGCTGCAGTGTTTGTTCCACACAACATCTCTGGCTCATCAAATTTTGAAGTGAATTCTCTCGAGGATGTATCAACCTTGAAACCACCCTTCCAGGAAGTTGATGCCTTCCATACAGTCTTTCCTATCTCCCAGTTTTGTTTGACAGTCTCAACCACCTTCATCAGACTATCTGTATCAAGACCATTTACTATTGCCATAATCATTACCTCCTTTTATTTTTTTAATTTAGGATTTTATTAAGCAATATGCTTGCCATCATTCTTGTTCAGAAACAAAGACAGCCTTGCTATATTCCTAATGGCCTGTATTTCAACGGTTTTACACTTTTTTCACTCCAAATGGGTGGCTGCAGTGAAGAGCATCATTTGAAAGGAAAGACATGCTCGGGATTGCAAACTGCAATCTCTTTTACGGCAGTTTGCTATCTGATCTGGTTTAACATGGCGTCAGTACTCAATGCAGTGGGTATCTTGTACAATTGCAAACTGCAATCAGATCGTGATCTGATATCTTTTCAATTTCCTCCATAGTGTAGTGGCATCTAACCCAAGAATCCTTGAAGCCTTCTTTTTATTCCCTCCCACAAGATTTAAAATCTTAAGGATGTGCTCTCTTTCTATATTATCGAGTGTCCAGTCCTTTTTTGAATCACTGTAAAGCGTAACGATCTCTACTGGAAGGTCTTCCTTGTGGATCTCATCAGTCTCAGAAATTACCACAGCCCTTTCAATGGTATTTTCAAGCTCTCTGATATTTCCAGGCCATGAATAGTTTACAAGAATATCCATCGCGTCATCTGAAATCCTTCTAATATTCTTATCCATCTTCTTAGAGGATTTATTCATGAAGTATCTGACAAGCAAAGGTATGTCCTCAACCCTTTCTCTGAGTGATGGAAGTTCTATCCTTATTACCTTCAACCTGTAATAAAGGTCTTCCCTGAAATGTTTTGTTCTCACAGCATCTTCAAGATCCTGATTTGTTGCAGCAATAATCCTTACATCTACTGTAAGAGGATGCGGGGTACCTACCTTAAAAAATGTACCATCCTGAAGAACCCTTAAAAGTTTGACCTGTAGACTTTTACTCATCGTTTCTACTTCATCGAGAAAAATAGTACCGCCGTTTGCTGCCTCAAAAAGTCCCATCTTATCAGCATGGGCACCTGTGAAAGCCCCCCTCACATATCCAAAAAGCTCTGACTCTAAAAGGCCTTCGGGGATTGCCGAACAATTGACAGCAATAAAGGGTTTGTCCTTTCTCATGCTATTAAAATGTATCGCCCTCGCAATCAGTTCTTTGCCCGTGCCGCTTTCTCCATATATCAGGATGCTCGATGGAACATTTGTTACCTTTCTTACAAGGCTTAGAACAGTTGTCATCTTTGGGCTATTAGCAATTATGCCTTCGAAATTGTAGTATCTCAACTGTGCCTCTGCTTCTTTTCTGGTATCTTCAAATAGTCGGGCATTCTCTATGGCAAGACCAATGGGTACAGTGGCGGCCATTAATATCTCGATAAGGTCATTGTCCCAGGTGTAAGGGTCATGTGTTATTACACATAAAACTCCTATCACCTTTCCTTTTGCTTTCAGAGGAAGTCCTGCATAAAACTCCATACCTTCTTTCTTGATCGACTCCCTCGTAAACCGTGGGTCTCTCGATGCCTTTTCAAGAATAATAACCTCCCTATCATATTGTGCAATATTTCCACACATGCATTCACCAACCTTTACCTTATTTTCACTGAGATCCTCTACAACCTCATCAGAGAGGTTTTTAAAAGATACAGGGATCATCTCCAGTGTCTCCTCATTGATTATGTAGATAACACCCGCATCCACTCCCATAAAGGCAATTATCTTTTCAAGGACACCATCAAGAATCGTCTTTAGATCGAGGGATTTACCAACTGTAAGGGCTATCTCGTAAAGGATGGCAAGTTTTTTATTCTGCCTTTCTACCATCTCTGATATTGTCAGGGTCTCGTTCACAAACTTATCTTACCATTTTTTAATTGGTGCATAAAGTATAAAATAGTATAGTTAGAAGATAGGAGGGTAGCGATGAAACTTAAAAACATACTAAAGGAAAGAGCAAAGGGAATCTCTTTCGAATTTTTCCCTCCAAGATCTGCGGAAGGGAAGGACAGTTTTATGAAAGTGGTCAACACACTGAAACGGTATAACCCTCTATACGTATCGGTTACTTACGGAGCTAGTGGCAGCACACAGGATAGAACAAAAAATACCCTTACGTGGATAAAGGATGCGACAGACCTTACAGTGATGTCCCATCTAACCTGTATCGGAGCTACAAAGACATCTATGGACGTTCTTCTCAGAGATTATATAAACCTCGGCATAGAAAACATCCTTGCCCTGAGAGGAGACCCTCCGAGGAATATGCCAGACTTCGATCCTTCAATAGGCGAATTCAGATATGCAAAAGACCTTGTAGAATTCATAAAGAAGTATAATTATTTCTCAATAGCAGTTGCAGTCTATCCTGAAGGGCATCCCGAATCACCGAGTATAGAGAAAGATATGGAATATACTAAAGAGAAGATAGATGCCGGTGCCGACTTTGCTATTACCCAGATGTTTTTTGATAATCGCTATTACTATGATTTTATAGAGAGGGCTGAAAAAAGAGGAATAAAAATACCTATACTGCCCGGCATCATGCCCATTACAGATTTCAAAAAGATAAAAGAATTTGCTTCCTTCTGTAAGGCAACCATTCCTAAAGATATTGAAGAAAAGATGGTTCCCCTCATTAATAAGCAGGATGAAATGTTTAAATTAGGAATCGAACATGCGACAAAACAGTGTGCTGATCTTATCAACAATGGTATTGAATATCTACATTTTTATACCATGAATAAGTCAGAGGCTTTCAGCACTATAATCGATGGATTAGGCTTACCTTCAGTATTGACATAGATGGTAAGGATAGGATATGCTTACATTAAGGTGGGCGGATAGCTCAGCCGGGAGAGCGCTGCCCTTACAAGGCAGATGTCACAGGTTCGATCCCTGTTCCGCCTACCAATTAAAATGTTATGGATACACCGGCTGTAGTGCTCCAGTCTGGCTGGCAAGAAAAATTCTTTTAATATTTTCTATTCCCTCCCTCTACAATCTCACTTCTTCCGTTTTCTCGGCCCTTATTATAAATCCTCAGGGCAAAGAAAGAGAAGAAAATAAGAAGAAGGAAAGTGACCTGGAAGACAATGAAGCTTCCTATCTTGATATATGCAAAGGATGGCGAGACAAACCTAATCAGCCATCCGGCACCAATATCTCCGAGACCTGAAAGAAAGGAAATGATAATGAGGGATAATTTTATTAACTGGGAGAGGCCTGTAAAGACCGTGAGGTGGTTCATAAGGAGTAAGACCATTGCAAAGGCAAAAAGGTGAAAGTGAGTTACCTCTAAAAGCCCGCGAAAGGAAACCGGGTTTTTGAATTCTTCCTCTGCCCCAAGATAGTATTTTACGACTGAGGTATATGTAAAACCTATATTTTCTATATAGAGGAGCAGGTTGGTAACCCAAAGGATCGCAACATAAATTAAGGTAAAGACAAGGATGATCTTTAGTAACCTGTTGTTATTAAAATCTCCATTTAACAAAAACTTCATCTCTTCTCCTTCATGATCTTTAGTTCAAAAATGGCAAGCACCTGTCGTATTTCCCTTGTTAAACCGTACGCTGAAAGTGTGGCTCCGGTGATGGCCTGGATATCTCTTTTTATCCACAGCCCTTCAGTCAGCCGTTTTCCTATAAACTGTGCAAGCCATCTCCTGGGCGGTAAATATTCTTCAGGTTCATAGAAGGCAAGTATCTCAACATAGCCCAGCTCCCCTTCTGGCCTGATAACTATTATATAAACCTCTGGCTTTGTCCTTACGATATGGCTTCCTATAACAGCATATCCGATAATCCCCTCTTTACTGACAGCCTTATAATAAGTAAAGAGTCTGGACTCTACCTTGACCTTAGAGAGGGCCTCTATATGTTTAAGATCCTCATCCATCAAGAAAAGGTTCTGCCTTTCGATGGCATCTGCGCTGGGAAAGGCCTGTTTCAAGGCATCGTCCTTGGTGAGATAAACCTTCCCTGAAAGAGGAGCAGCCCATAAAAGGAAGAGGAGAAATAATAAAACAATAATTGATCTCTTCATTTTCCAATATAGTAAATACTATTAGTGAACCTAAATCCGGGGCCCTTTAAGGGCCCCGGCGCCTCTCTTAAAACATATATGCGATCGCTATATTGAACTGATCCACAGCAGTACCTGCCTTATTTTTTCTGTCCTGATAGTCTGCCTTTATAACAATAAGGGGGTCTGGCTTGTAACCTATGCCGAAGGTCGTAGTAGTGCGGTTGTTAGCCGGGTCGGCTGTGTAACCCGCCGGTACCTTCTGTTGAGTGTTATATCTCTCATAGATAATATAAGGTGTCAGGGCCTGTCTTGTCCCTTTTACTAAAAGGGGCAATATATCATAGCCAACATCCAGGTACCATCCATAGAACTTTTCTCCAATAGACTTATTCCCAGTTAAACCACGTGCCTGATTAAGTTGGGCAACATCTCCAATTGTCCCCTGGGCATAAAGTCCCCTTATCTCCAGCCCTCTGATATTTACCTCGGCATGGATATCCCAGAGGTTTACCCTTGAATCGGGAAGGGAATTTTCTGCAGTCTTATTGACCGTGATAGTCCTCTTATTCCCCGATGTATCAGTTACCTCGTAATCGTAATCCTTCTGTGTAACACTTACTTTCGAACTCTGCCCTGTATTCCCTGAAAAGAAGGAAGCCCCAATAACAGTCCCGGGTATCCCTTTGTAGTCTATCCTGCCTGTTAAGGCAAGGTCTTCGGATATACTATAGGCCCCCTGCTGTCTGCCACCGGCTATACCTCTGTCTGAGCTAAAACCCTTTGCGTAAAGGCTTGATACCAGATAAAGTTTATATTCTAAATCACCCAAGGGACCACCAAGGATACCAACTCCATTATCCCTCCAGATAGAAGGCAGTATTATCCTTTCCACATCAGGTTTCATTGCCCCGTGGAAGGTTGGTGGTTCATGAAGTTCGGTGAGAAAACCCATTGGGACCAATACCATACCTGTCCTCACATTAACAGGCTTGGAAAGGAGGAAGTCCAGGTATGCAAACTCTACTGCCACCGAGCCTGTTCTCTCCTGAGGGACCCCTTTAGGGTCACCTGTTCTACCGTGCTCAAACTCAATCTCAGAGTTGAAGATAATCCTATCCGAAAACTTGTATCCAAGATATATAACAGCCCTCAAGGCATCGAACTGATCCCTCTGGGTTGCCTCTTTTCCATCATCCCTTTTTTTATTATAATTTTCATAGAGGAACTCACCATAACCAGCAAGGGACAGACCCTTTTCTATCCTGTACACCTTGGATGCAGCGGGGCCCAAACCCATGAACCTCTCATATTTGGGCTCGGCAACTGCACCGAGTTTTAGCTTCTCCATTTCCTCCGTTAGCACCTCAATCTGTTTCTTTATCTCCTGAACCGTTCCCTCCTGGGCAAAACCAGTGGTAGAAGAAAGTCCAAGGATTATAAACACCACAATCATCCCAGACCAGAATCCCTTTAATCCATTCATATCTAACCTCCTATTTTGGGGCTCTGGCCTCTATGGGACTCTGGCCGCAGTTTGGTTTATCACACCTTTCCAGGTTTAAGAACCTGAACTACACCCTGCTACCCAAACATTTTTGTTTGAGACCTACCACCCCCTTTCCTGTGGCTAATGGAATAATCTTAATCCTCTTACACCTCCTGCACTTGATCTCTACCCCATCTTCGGTTAATACGGCAATAAGGCTACCGCATTCGCACCGTAATTCATTAGTTGTTTTATCATTACCTACCATAAAGGGTCTGTTCCACAACCTCACTTATAATCGTTAATTATTAATTATAATGATATGCATTATCATTATCTAATTAAAATGATTACCTACATCTTTTACATAATCCATATATCTCTAACTTATGCTTCAAAGGCTTGAAATCGTTTGACCTCGCGAGCCTGTCCTGCAGCCTTTCTATTCTTTCATCGTTAACTTCTGTAAATCTACCGCATTTAACGCATATCAGATGGTCGTGATGTCTCTGTCCATATCTTTGTTCGAACCTTGTTTTGTCACTGCCTATCTTTATTTCGTCAGCAAGACCACATTCTATCATTAATCTTAAATTACGATGTACAGTGGCATAACCTATTCCTGTATTCTTCTTCCTTAAGACATTGTATAGCTCCTCTACGGTAATATGTCTACCTGCCGAAAGGAATGTCTGAAGGATCTCTTCCCTTTGCCTTGTATATCGCAGACTCTTTTCCTTTATAAAGTTAAACAGAATATTTCTTGCTTCATCTCTATCCATATTTAATTAATATTGATTATTATTATCAATAACATAATATATGCCCTTTGTCAAGTCTTTTTTGAATCTTTCCCGAATTAGGTGCAACTTTATATTATATTTTTCGATGAGAATAGAAAATAGGTCAGGCATCCTGCCTGGTGAGTTTATATAGATTTTTACCAAAATTATTGGTAAAATATAAAATAGATAACTCAGGAGAGTAACAATGAAATTAAACTCTATATCTCTTAAGAGATCTATCTTTATCATATCTTTATTATTTAGTTTTTCCCTAACCTCCCCTTCGATGGGGCAGAAACCATCCGAACTAAATGGAGATAAACCTGTCTATACCCTCGCTATCCCACCATTATCACCCCCTGTGCAGATGTATAAAGAATGGGGGCCCTTTATTGAAAGATTGTCAAAGGAAACGGGAACAGAGATCCAGCTAAAGGTATATAATACAATTTCAGCACTTGAGTCCGATGTAATAAAGGGAGTACCAGATTTTGCCTTTACGAACCCCTATCATATGGTCCTGGCAAGAAAGGCACAGGGATATATCCCTCTCGTTAGAGATAAAACGCCACTCGTCGGTATCCTTGTTGTTCACAAAGATAGCCCCATCAATTCAATACAGGATTTGAATGGAAAGGAAATAGCATTCCCTGCACCAAATGCCTGAGCAGGGGCAATTGTTGTGCGTGCACAACTGATAGGGAAGAATAAGATCCAGTTAAAGCCACGATATGTGGTAACCCATAGTAATGTTTTTCGAAATGTCATTCTCGGCAAGACAGACGGTGGAGGCAGTAACACCAGGAATCTCAATAAGGAACCTCAGGAGGTAAGGGATCAACTGCATATTCTTTATGAAACGCCAGGGATACCTCCCCATCCATTGAGTGCTCATCCACGGGTTCCTGAAAGATTGCGGCAGGCAGTAATCAATACTGTGCTTAGACTTGCTGAGGATAAAGAGGGTCAGGCCCTGCTAAATGCCATCCAGATGTCCGAACCTCTCAGAGCGGATTATCAAAGAGATTATAAACCACTGGAAGAACTTGATCTTGAGAGATATGTGATCGGAGGAGTGGAGTAGTATGGGATTGATGCCACGGGGTCTATATGGAAGGCTCGTCCTGCTTGTATCATTGATAATAATCATGGGCATCCTTGTCCATGGAGTGGTTAATTTCAAGACACAATCAAAACGCTCTGAAGCGGCAATAAAAGAGAATGCAGTACTTATGGCAAAGAATCTATCCATAAGCTGTACCGATTATCTCATTGTGGCTGATTATGGAGGCATGGAGCTATTCCTTAAAAGGTTTGCTGAGTTTCCTGATATCTCAGGGATTCAGGTCTATGATAGTAAGGGCCGTATATTAAGTGATATCATCCATGAGGGAGGGCAACCACCAAGTCTCCGCTTTGGCACACAACCTTTAAATATCCCAGACTCGGTACAGACATCTCTTCAGATCAAGGATGATAGGTTGATTGTCCTTCAACCTATAGTTACAGGAGGTTTGCTCGGATGGGTTAGGGTCACCTATAGTCTCGACACAATTGCACAGACGAGAAGTATCATATGGAGAAATAGCCTCCTTCTCGGGGGCATAGGGATTATTGTAACCATTATAGCCCTTCTAATTGTACTCAGACCTCCAGCCCGCTCAATCAGGAGAATTGCTGATTTTGCCAGAAGACTTGCTGAGATCAAAGGCAATACAATCCCTGTGGAATACAGTTTTGTTGAATTGGAACAATTAAGCGGTGCACTCAATTATGCCTCTCAAAAGTTACAATCAACAGAAAAGGCACTCATAGCCGAAAAAGACCGTTATCAGATGCTCCACAATATAGCGGTCGAACTGAACAGGACAATAGATGTCGACGAAATCCTCAGTATGATACTCTGTTTCTCAAGGGACATACTAAGGGCAGAGATAGCAACCATTGCACTCTACAGTGACTCGGGAAATATAAAGAAACTCATAAAGCGGGGCAAAGACGCTTTGGCAGAAAAGGGGCTACTGGAAAACAGGGATATCCTGAAATTCATGCAATATTCTCTGACACCGGTAAGGATATCCGACATAAAAAAGCATCCTGCGTTCTCTGATGAACCTCTTGAATCCCGCCCGGAAGTAAAAAACTTCCTGGGGTTTCCGCTTTTTTCAAGCAAAGGCAAACCCATAGGTGCCTTATATCTGGCAAATAAGTTTGAAGGCGATTTCACTGATGAGGATGAATCCTTGCTGAAGGCAATTGCGGCTGATGCCTCCATCATAATCGAGAGGACATTTTCCACAGAAGAACTGGAACGGTTCAAGAGGATCATCGACGGTGCCTTTGATATCATTACCATAACAGACAGGGAAGGAAACATCGTGTATGTAAACCAGGCATTTGAAATGGTGACGGGGTATGACAGGAATCATGTAATCGGAAAGAAACCGAATATAATAAGCAGTGGTATTCATAATCCCGGGGTCTATGAAAACCTCTGGGAAAGGATTACCCAGGGACTGCCCTGGAGGGGTGAGTTCATAAACAGGAGAAAGGATGGAGAGTTTTTTAACGTCTCAACCATCATTTTTCCCATCATCGGCTCTGATGGTTCAATAACGCACTTTGTAGCTGTCCAGAGAGATGTCACAGAAGAAAAGAAGCTCTATGAACAGCTCCTGCGGTCGCAGAAGATGGAGGCAATAGGCACACTTGCCGGAGGGATAGCCCACGACTTTAACAATATCCTGACAAGCGTCCTCGGTTATGCAGAACTATTAAAATCCTCTTTCTCTCATGACAGTGAGCTTTTCAGGTATTCTGACATTATAGAAAAATCTGCAAAGAGAGGCTCAGACCTTTCAAAGAAGATACTGAGCGTTACGAGGAAGGAGCGTCTCGAGTTCAAACCTGTAAACCTGAATTCTGTTGTAATGGAAACAGTAGAACTCCTCAAGAGGAGTATGCCCAAGGAGATAGATCTCGATATAAAACTCGATGAGGGGCTCCCCAATATAAAGGCTGATTACTCACAGATCAGTCAGGTGATATTAAATCTTGTCATAAATGCCAGGGACGCCATGCCTCAGGGAGGGAAGATCCTTATCTCAACAAGTCTTATGGGAAGTGAAAACGGAGCAGCAAGCGGTCTGAGCCCTGAAATGGGCGCAACCTTTGTGAGGCTGACAGTAGAAGACATGGGTACCGGTATCCCAAAGGAATACCAGAGTAAAATCTTCGATCCATTCTTTACAACCAAGGACGTCGGTAAAGGAACCGGACTGGGTCTTTATATCGTGCACTCAATAGTCACAAACCATGGGGGATATATCAGTCTCTACAGTGAACCCAATAAAGGGGCGAGGTTCAATGCCTACTTCCCTGCATTTCTTGAAACAATCGTATCTGTAACAGAAGAAGAGATTTCAAAGGCAAAAGGTGAAACGGTTTTTATAATAGATGATGAAGTGTATATATGCGACCTCTATAATGATGTCCTTTCAAAGGCAGGATATAAGGTACTGAAGACAACGGATGCCAGAGAAGGTGTAAGGATATTTAAAGAGAACCCTGAGATCGAAATAGTAATATTGGACCTCGTCATGCCGCAGATGAACGGCAGGGAGGTCTTCCAGATACTTACACAATTGAATAGCGATGTCAGGGTTATACTTTCATCAGGTTACAGCAAAGAGCTCTTTGCAGATATAGACAAAATGATCGATTCTGGTGCAAAGGCGTTTATGCAGAAACCTGTCTCACCGAAGACGCTCCTGACTACCATTTCAAAGGTGCTGAAACAAAAAAATGTCCCGGCCGATTAGGTAATATTCTCCTATAAAGACAACCTATCCCTGGTATAGGCATGTTCTGTTCCTGCCCTCATTTTTTGCACGGTACAGTGCACTATCAGCCATCGAGATAAGTTCATCTTTAATTCTTCCATTTCTCGGATAGCTCGCAATCCCGAGACTGAGTGTAACAGGAACCTTTCCTCCTCCTAAGGCAAATATCCTTTTCTCAACAGCCTTCCTTATCCTCTCGGCCAGCATACATGCCCCTTCACTATCAGTATTTATCAGTATTATGGCAAATTCCTCGCCCCCATACCTCGCAACGACATCTATGTCTCTCACCATCTCTTTAAGTATATTTGCAACCCCTTTTAATATCTCGTCTCCTGCAGGATGACCGTATTCATCATTTACCTTCTTAAAATGGTCTATATCTGCAAGTATCAGTGATAGCGGCTCCGAATGCCTAACTATACGGCGGAACTCCTCTGCGAGTCTTTCCTGGAATCTCTTGTGGTTCATAAGCCCTGTGAGGCCGTCAGTGACGGCCATCTTCTCCATTTCGAAATGGAGTTTGGCGTTCGTCATCAGAACGGCTGCCTGGTTACATAGTATGGAGAGGAGGTATTGCTGGAATCCTGTAAATGCACCCGGCTCAACCGATGACAGGGCGAAGACTCCGACCACCCTCTCCCCTTTCATATCGAGGGGAATACCGAGAAATGACCTTGCCTTTATGTTTATCTCGGGAGCTATAGGTATCCTTTCTCTGCTTGTTTTGAGATCAGAAAAAAGCAGGGGCTGACGGTTACGGGCTATCCATCCAACGAGGGACCTTTCTGCACTGAACCTCGATCCCCCTTCAATGCCATCCCAGTTTTTCGAGGCCAGTAGTTCCATCTCGTCTTTAGATTCATCATAAAGCAGCAACCCGCCATGGTTATAGGGGACCATCATACAGGAGAGATCAATAAGTTTCTGGCCCATCTCCTTAAGATTCAGGGTTGAACTCATGACAGAGCTTATCTCCTGTAGTGCCTTTACTCCCCTTGCAGAAACCTCTATCTGCTGATCAACCTTTGCCTTCTTAAGTAACTGTATAACCAGGACCCCGAAAGCCCTCAGTATATCTGCATCCCTGTCAGAAAAGGCATTCCCCTTCAGGCTGTCCGCCGTTATAATACCCATAAGAAGTCCATGATAAAGTAATGGGATGCCGAGGAAAGACTTCACACCTGTATCCCTCGAATAAAAACCCAAAGCCTCATAACCTCCCTTTAGTTCGGAAACTATAAGGGGTATCTTTTCTTTGCCTATCCATCCCACATAGCCCTTTCCTATTTCTATCTTCTTATCCTTCAGTATGTTTTCCGTTTCACTGCTGAAGACGTTTATGGTCAATGCCCCACCCTTTTCAGGAACAAATAGACATACTGTATTGGCAGAAAGCGATCCCTTTATCAGATCTACTACTTGTTGAAGGTTCTTCTCTAATTCCATTGCAGAAGCTATGAGATGGCTGAACACCTCATTGTCTGATATGGCCTCGAGGGCGGCCTTTCCTTCAATCCCATCAAAGGGATTAATCGACTCTGCCTTTGCCTCAAGGCTCTTAAGGGTCTTAGAGACATCCTCCCTCCTTTTCCTCTCTATCCCGAAAAGAAGACCTGCTGTCAGAGAAAGGAGAAGGAGTGCAGAAGAAAAAATGATATGCTGTGTTATATCCCTGTGAATGGAGTCTGAAATGTAAAGGTTTAAGCTCTCTGAAATAATTACAATGAAGGTGGCAATGATGATAGTCCTGGAAGAAAAGAAAAAGGCACCTAAGACAACAACGGGAAAGTAAATAAACTTAAGCGGTTGATCGGTTAACTGGATAGCGGTATTTGTTATTAAGACGAGCGAAATAACAAATCCAAATTCTCTTTTTTCTTTGATATAGAAAAAAAGGTTGGGGAAAAAGATCAGGAGGACTATTACTGACCATATTATGAGGTACAGATTATTTTCTAAATTCCTTAAGAGGACAACTACAGGGGAGAGAATAACAAGGACAAGAGGTAAAATCTTCCAGACAGCCTTCACTCAGAACCCTCTCATTCTTTTTCCCATCTCCTCCTGAAAGAACTTTTTATACATAACCTCCCACTCAGGACTCCCCTCTGGTATTCGTCTTGAGTAAGAATTAAGTTTCGCCCTCACATATCCATCTATCTCCTCATCTATCCTGAGTTCCTGCGTAATAACCCTTTTAATTTCCTTTATCGCCTTTATCTCATCACCGAGAAGAACAGCTATATCTCTTTTCAGAAGACCATCGAGGATTAGATGGGAGAGATGGTTTATCTTCTCATCTCCCAATCTCATAGGATAAGGTTTCTCTCCCTGACGAGTTTCTGTTTTGTAAGGGTGAACAGTTTTTTATAATCGAGCCTTCCCTTCTCAATATCTGTCTCATACTGCCTCAGTATCTGTCTCACTTCCTCATCAATCTTGTCCTCAACAAGCAGGTCTTCTGTTATCATCTGCTCCAGCTCTCTAACAGATCCATCCTTTGAGATCTTTAATTCCATTAACCCTTTTTGGGTAAGGTTTTCTACAATACCTTTTGCAATATGGCCTATCCATTCCTTTGGAAGTCTCAATCTCTACTTCTCCCCTACAAATGGAAGGAGGGCGATATTCCTTGCCCTTTTAATCGATACGGTCACTCCCCGCTGATGTTTAGCACAATTGCCGGATATCCTTCTCGGAAGGATCTTACCCCTCTCAGTAAGGAACCCCCTCAGGGTCTTTATATCCTTATAATCGATGTAATCGATTTTTTCTCCACAGAATCTACAGGCTCTCCTTCTTATAAATCTCCTCTTCTCTTCCAAGATACCTCCCCTTGATTACAGTTCAAAGTTTAAAGTGGAAAGTTTTTAACTTGCAAACTTGCAACTTTTAATTTAAAACGGTACGTCGCTTAAGTCCCCGCCTTCCGTGCCTTCTGAGGAAGTTCCTGAACCCGTACCTGTCTCAGAAATCCCTCTTCCCTTAGGCATAAACCTTACGTTCTGGGCAACAACCTCATACTTGCTTCTCTTCTGGCCGTCTTCGGATTCCCATCGTCTTTGCTGAAGGCGCCCTTCAACAAGGACACCGTCTCCTTTATTAAGATACTGGCTGCAGCTTTCAGCCTGTTTACCGAATACAACAATATCGATGAAGGTCACATCATCTTTTAATTCGTCTCCCTGTTTGTATCTGTGATTAACCGCTATCGGAAAACTTGTAACTGGTGTCCCGCTGGGGATATAACGCATCTCAGGGTCCTTCGTTAAGTTTCCTGCCATAATCACCTTGTTAAAACTTACCATCTATTCATCCTCCCTTCAATCCTCCTCCATATTTTGAGCCTGCCCTGGCCCGGCGGAACTTGATCCAGTAGATTCAGGGGATTCAGGACTGATAAGGACCGGTTCTTTATCAAGTCTTATGATAAGGAACTTCATAACAGGATCTGTGAGTTTCAGAGACCGCTCGATCTCACTGATTGCACCGGCCCCTGCCTTGAAATTGAGAAGGATATAATTACCCTTCTTCTGTTTCTTCACTTCGTAGGCCAGCTTCTTTTTCCCCCAATTATCCACCTTCAGAACCTCCCCCTCTCCCTTTTTGATATATCCCTCCACCTTATCAATTACCTTTTTTACCTCTGCATCATCAAGGGCAGGATTCAGTATGAATAGAGATTCATAAAAATTCATTAAACCACCTCCTTCCGGCTGTAAAGCCCCCATCTGGGAGCAAGGATTAAATTGCTATGTTTTTTACCATAATTTAATATAAAAGGCAACAGTTTTCAAAGAGCAGGCGTCCTGAAATAATCTACTGTCTTGCTGAGTCCTTTCTCCAGAGAGATTTCAGGTTCCCATCCGAGTAAACTTTTTGCCCTGCCGCAATCAATAACCGACCTCCTCTGCTCCCCTTTCTTGGGAGGCCCGTGCATACCTTTTATACCTGTACCTGTAACTTCAATAAGTTTCTTGAGAAGCGTATTCACACTCGTCTCGATTCCAGTCCCGATATTTAAAAAACCATCGCTATCTCTAATTGTAGCCCTGATATTCGCATGCACAACATCATCTACATATACATAATCCCTCGTCTGCTCCCCATCACCGTTGATAACAGGCTCCTTATTTTTTATAATCCTCCCAATAAAGATTGCCACAACCCCTGCCTCTCCCTCAGGGTTCTGTCTCGGGCCGTAGACATTCGAATACCTCAGGGAGGTATATTTTAGTCCGAAGTTTTCTCTGTAGTAATGGAGATACTTCTCTCCGGCAAGTTTAGAAACCCCGTAAGGGCTTAAGGGGAAATTGGGGTGCTCTTCACCAGCAGGGAAATCCTTTTGTTCACCATATATTGCACCTCCTGAAGATGCAAAGATAAATCTCTTCACCCCGTTTTTTACGGAATTCTCAAGAAGATTGATTGTACCGAGGATGTTCACCTCTGCGTCAAAGACTGGATTCTCTGTAGACCTCCTTACATCCATCTGGGCGGCGTGATGATTGACTATCTCCGGCCTTTCCTTTCTGAAAATAGCCTCGATCTCTTTATCCCTGATATCAACATAGTAAAACCTTACACCGGGATTTATGTTCTCTTTCCTCCCCGTAGAGAGGTCATCAATGACAATTACTTCATGTCCTTCCCTGATATATCTATCTGCTATATGTGAACCTATAAAACCTGCACCACCTGTCACTATTATCTTAGACATATTACCTCCTTGAACTCCTGAACCCTTGAGCCCTTGAACCCTTGAAAAAGACCCTCAGTCCATAGAGTATTCCTCCTGATATGGCCGTTCCGATATTTATCAGTGATATCAGAATAGTTATGGCGAACGCCTCGGAATAGGTAATCCCGGCCTTGACAAAGAAATATATCAGACTCCCCTCTCCAATGCCCAACCCTCCGAAAGATATCGGTATTTTAGTAATTATAGATACCAGTGGCAGATAAAGGAGGTAACTTACAATAGATATATTTATACCCATCGAAATTCCCAGAATAAAGGAGAGAACTGCCCTGAGCACCTGACTTAAAAACATAAGTGCGAATGAAACAGTTAACGCCCTCCGGCATTTTGAATAATCAAGGAATGAAGAATAGAGCCCTTCGATCTGGTTCAGAAGCCTCTCAGCCCTGAAAAGGGTTAATAATTTAGAAATAACGGACCTGACCGGTTTAAGAAAAACAAAGATACCTGCAATACCCATCAGGATAAGGCTCCCTGCCACAATATTTATGAACCTTCTGTCGGAAACCTTATCATAGTAAAGGATAAGGCTAAGGATTGAAAGTACATAGAGAGAAAGAAGAGTGACTGCCCTTAATACAAGTATAGAGCTTATGGCCTCGGTAGTATTAGATGTCTTTTTCGACAGGTTATAGGCCCTTATCGCATCGGGTCCCATACTCGAGGGAATGAGAAAGCCAAAGAATATACTTTCGAAGAAGAGGAGGCTTAAATCCTTCAGAGAAATAGAGATCCCCTTTGCCTTCAGGAGACTGTGCCAGCAGTAAGCCCCGAGCCACTGGTCAAAAAGAAAGAGGAGAAAGACAACGATGAAGATTGTAATATTTGCTGACTTGAAGATCCTCAGGGCCTCCTTAAAATCCACAAGATAGAAGATATAGGCGAGGATAGAGAGGCTAAAGAAGATTTTTAATAATGTTACAGTTACTTTTTTCATTTTAATTTTAAATATTAAATTTTGAATTTATTTAATATACACTTTCACCCTTAAGCCTCCTCCTGAATTTACGGAGAAATATCTCTAAGAGAGATTTCCTGCCTTTCCCGGGTAGCCTGAATATATAATCATCCTTCAGTCTCACAATCTTATAGGGATCGTCCCCTGATTTATTTATCGGTCTGTCAGGGATATAGGCGCAGAAAGCAGAGAGGTAACCTGCCTTCTTTGCAATCTCTGTAGATAATTCACTCCAGATACCAAAAGGGTAACAGAGGTGATTTACAGATTTATTCAGTTTCTCTTCGAGGATTTTTTTTGAGTCAGATAAGTTACTGTATATTTCATTCGTTGTCTCCTCTGGAGATAAAAACCTTTCGGGGATTTGGTTCTTCTTACTGTATTCGGATACGAAGATAAACATCTCTTTCTTCCAGTCCCCCCTCACCACCCTCTCCCCCAAGGGGAGAGGATCCTCTTTTATAATCTCCTCTCCCCAGCGGGGAGAGGATTGAGGTGAGGGGGAATTAAATCTTTCTTTATAATATCTTATACATTCTTTCCTGAACTCTGGATCATCTATAAATCTCGGTTTCCCTGACATCAAAGAATCACCCATATATATTGGCAAGCCATAAAACTCAGATGGCTCTTTCTCAAGAACTGAAATCTCAAATCCCGCTGGCACTGCAGGACAGTCGTAAGGCATTCTGCTGTAAGAGGGTCCAAGGAAATCAACTATCTCCGGTCCAGTGAAGATTCTGTGGTGGTAAAGGGTATGGGAACCAAAATCTATAAGCCCGCTTTCCTTCATACCCAGTATCTCCTGCCATGAAAGGATATCTTTATCCAAAGCCTTGAGTTCATCCCTCACATCCCTAAATCCTCCCTCACCCTCCCCTCTCCCAATCGAGGAGAGGGAACTTTTTATTCTATCCTCTCCCCAATGAGAAGAAGACTGAGTTATTCTATCCTCTCCCCTTGGGGGAGAGGATAGAGGTGAGGGGGAAAGGTTTTTATCTTTTGTATGTCCTGGAATAATAAAAACCGTAGCACGAAACCCGAATTTCTTAAGAAGCGGAAACCCGTATTCCCATACGCTCTTTCTTCCATCATCTATTGTCAGTAGGATTGCCCTTTCAGGGATAGCAACCTTCCCGCTTAAATAATTATAAAACTGATCAACGCTAACAGTAATATAATTGTTCTCTTTGAGGAACCCTAACTGTTCCTCGAAGGTCTTTGGTCTTATAGAATGAAAGGTGAAAACAGGAATGCCTTCAATCCTATCAGGTCTTCTTGAGGTAACAAAGTCAGGATAAACTTTATTAAGAAAATGGCTGGCCTCTAAATAGATTTCGTGTAAGTTTTTAGTTATTCCTTTCACCTTATATGACCTTTAATCCCCCCCCCCAGCCCCCCTTTAGCAAAGGGGGGTTAGGGGGGATTTTTCTACATCCACCTCTTTATCACTTTCCAATATCCATCAAAAAACCCGTTCAGTATCTTTACCCCCATCTTCATTAGAGGATTCTTTATCAGCGCCGGTGATACATACATATCGCCGGATGTAAGAATCTCCTTGTCCGGAATCTTCCTTGTTGACTGAATCGCCTTTCTCTTTTTGAAAATCCTGACGAGGTCTTTTATTACATCTATATTCCCCTTGAGATAGAGATGGGGTATCCCTTTCAGGGTCATAAACAATAAGAGAAATATCTCATATGCAATCAGGGCAGGGGAAATAAGGATAAGCGTTTTTAACTGGTATGTGCCCAAAAGCAGATGCCAGCGGTTTCTCACCTGGCCATAGGCCCTGTAATGTCTTAAAGAACTCCATTCCTTTGCCTTATGGAAACATAGGGCATTAGTGACATAAAGGGTTTTATAACCTGCCATCTTCATACGGTAATAAAATTCCCCATCATCACCCCAACCAAGGGAATATTCTTCATCAAAGAGCCCTATGGCTAATGCCTTACTTCTGTCAACTAAAAATATTCCACCACCTGCTGTTGATTCTGGTGATGTACCCTTTCCCAAAACAAGTTCAGGATCTATTGTGGTTCCCCTGAACCTGCTTATAGATGTGCCTATGTAGTGAAGGCTTGAGGCATCGGTATATATCCTCTCAGGCTCATCCATATACATGAGCCTCGGAGTACACAGGCCAATATCGTCAGAAGACCCCACTACCTCCACCAGGGTCCTAAGGCAATCGGCCCGGAAGATTATATCGTTATCCGTCACAAGTACAAGGTCTGTGGTTGATTCTCTGATACCTGTGTTTCTTAACATATTCAGCATCCTGGTATTTCTTCCCATCTCGTAGATTTTCACATTGGGATGGTCTCTTCTCACAAGTTCCAGGCTCCTGTCGGTTGAGCCATCGTCAATAAGGATTACCCTGAGATCCGGATAATTTAACCTTTTGATGGAGGATAGTGTCTCGACGATAATATCTTCCCCGTTGAAATTAATCACAGCAACTGTCACAGGTTCAATAGCCATCCTCAGTTATTTTCCTGTGGTTTTTTGACCCTTTTTATTTCTATCCCTTTCAGCCCAATTTTTGTCATGTCCTCAGAGCTTACCTTGAAATCGATAAAAGATTCTCTTTCAAGCCTATACCTTAATGAAACAGGGGAATATTTGTTAACCTCTGTAGAGACTTTACTAAGAATGGCCTTTTCTATCACTCCGCCTTCAGTTAGAACCTCTATTACTGTTATATTCTTCAAAATAATATTTTCTGTCTTAATATAGAATGTAGCAATATAATCCCCTATCGGATACCTCCTTGTCGGGCCTTCTATACGGTCAGGGAGATGGAAGAGGTCCTCTGATTTATACGACCAGCGGGGGTCTTTCTCGCCTGAGGGAAGGATGTAGGTATAGTCCACCCATAGATCAGCTATACCCGTATAATACACCCTGAATTCAACACCTTGAGGAGATGAAAGTTTGAAAGGAAGTGTAAAATCTTTATAACCTTTACCTACGAAGTCCGCTGTTGAGATTACTTTCCTATTCAGCACTCCTTTTGACATTTGAGTGGATATATCTATAATGGCAACACTCCCTTCCGAAATCTTTTCACCAATCTTCAATCTAAATACAGCCTTATATTCCCCTGTTGGATAGGTCCTGTACGGCCCGTATTGTAGCCATCCTTCTCCTATTCCCATTTTCCCAAAGGCCGCCTCTCCCCCTGATGCCTCTACATCCTTTACAACTGTTCCAACCAACCGTGGCAATGTCTCTGCTTGATAAAGACCACCGATAGGAGAAGATATAGAGAATTCTGGATTTTTTACCTGTATGACATCATCATTAACTTCAAAGAGATATATAAGACCATCTTTGTTTATAAATTTAACATAAGGAGACCTTCTCATGTTATCAAGGGATGAACGGAATGGAAAGGGGCTTACCTTTCTCGGAAACTCCTCTTCATGCATGACGATATATTTTACCCTGAGGTCCTTTAGTAAATTATATTCCCCTTCCCTAAGCTCACCAAAATCCAGAGGATAAAGTTTATTGAATATCTCTTCCACATACCTCTTTGATACCCCCGGGTCATAGCCATTGATCATATGGTATCTGTAAAGGGTAACATAATACTGGTATATGGAAGACCAGGCTGAATCTCCGGGCCATATAGGGATCTCAATGACCTTCTTATCGCCTCTGTTTTTGCTTATCTCTTCATACACAGCATTCCCCTTTGAAGGGATACTGATGCCACGCAGGCTGAATGGGGAAAAATCCAGGAGGGTAAAGATGAAGATTAAACCTACATAAAAATGGCGCCCCCTCACCCATCCCTCTCCTCTACGAGCCATGGCCCTCAGGGGAGAGGGATTATCTTTATACTTCCTCTCCCTTTGGGGAGAGGATTGAGGTGAGGGGGAAGATGTGGTCAGCCACTTTAATCCATAGCCGGAAAGAACCGCCATTGCCACGGCTGAAACCGTGATCATCCTCCCTGCAACCCTCGGATAGTTAAAGAATGGTAAATGATCATAAAGGATATTGTAGAGGTGAATATATGGTTCGAGATTCGGCCCGAAAGAAAGGGTAAGGCTCACAATGAAGATGGCGCCAAAAAAGAGTATATTCCTCCTCCCTTCGACTTTCCTCAGGAAAAGACTCATGCATGCAAGAACTAAAGGGAGCAGACCCAAATATATATTCTTCTCTACAGACCTGTTATGTCTTTCAAGGATATCACCTATCTCTGGTGAATATTTCATTATCTGGGTGATCGGTCTTCCTTCAGCAGCGATGGATGTTTCTAAGTGGCTCCTTGTATACATTGCCCATACGACTGTTAATGAACACATAAGAAGGAAAGGCAGGATAGTTTTAAATAACCTTTTTTTCAGTAAAGGCGAAGCCTCATGGAGTCTTTCGCGAATCCCTTCTCTTACATTGTAGAGCCTGTAACCCTTCAGGACTATTATCCCGCATAAGGATACTATGGCTATTCCCTTACCGAGGTGCTCGATTGGATATATAAACCTTGCAAGATATAAAAAGAAGAAAAGGAAAGGGAGGTAGGTTACTGCATCGTCTCTCAGGGATTTCATGAAAGGGGTACCTGATGCGAAAGAAAAAAGCCTCGAGTAGAGCATCCAGAACCCTACCAGCAGGAAGGGCAGAATTAGAGAAGAATAGAATATTGGGTCTCCGAGTATAGGGGGTTTAGATCTTATCAGTATCAGAGATAGACCTGCCACAGTCCCTGCGGAAAAAACAACGGTTGCATCCTTTATTTTTATATCCTTTCGCAGTTGTATTTCAGATTCCTTTGCTGGCACTCCTTCTGTCTCGCCGTCGAAACCAAAGAAAAACCTCCATGGAAGAAATAGGGAAAGTAAAAGGAACGAATAGAAATGAAAGTGTCCTTCGAGAAGAGAGATTGAGATTACACACGCCCCCGCACCTAAAGAAGCAAACAGGCTACCCTTTTTAAAGGACTTCTCAAGAAAATATATCATAAGAGGAATCAGAAAAAATAGAAATCCATTGGGATGGCCTCCAAGGAGTTGTCCTGTCCTGTAAGGGAAAAGGGCAAGGACAGTTCCGGCAAAGAGGGCAGGCATCCATGATTCCGTATATAATTTAACGAGGAAATAACATGAAAGACCTGTAAGGACATAAGATAGAATTACAAGCAGGTTATAGGCTGTAATATCCCCAAATGGTGAAAGGATCGAAAAAAAGAAGGACAGAGGGAAGAACTGCGTGTTAAAGGAAGGCATGTATCCTGCGCCTGCACTGAATTCATAGGGGTTTGTAAAGAAGGGTATATTCCCTGAAATGGCATCTTTAAAGAGCCACAGATTATAATATAACTGAAGGTAATCACCATGGACCATATAGCTGATTTCATGGCCTCTTTCAGGATAAGGGAAGTAGGGCATTCCTTTATTTATATAATTAACGAGTGGGTATGTATCGATCAGGCTGAGTATCAGAAAAAAGAGGCATACCCCTGTAATCCCGATGATCTTTTTCCTCACGCCCTTCCCCTCCTGTACCTGTAGATAAACGATATGACAGTAAAGGGACCCACAATCAATACCTCCCTGAGCGCAGCTATCCAGTTGTGTAATGAGAAGAGAAGGCCAATGTTTCCCCTCTGGATATCAATGAAGACTGGAATTTCAGAAAGATAATACCTTTCAGAAATGGGCCAGAAAAGGGGGACACCGTAAGGAAAACTTGTATCAATGGAGAAATAATCGAGGAAGATATGGGAGAGAAATAGGGATAAAAAAATAAGAAATCGTTCTATAAAATCACGGTTTAATCGAAATATCAGACTGAAAGTAAAAGCGACAATTAAAGATGCTCCTATACTATGCGTTATTCCATGGTGATATCTATTTGCCTCGCCGATCAATAGGCCCGGAATAAAATCGAGATCTGCTGCAGTTGCGGCAATGAAAAAGGGGATAAAGCCTTTAAGGTCTTTCAGGAAATTATACTTCCTGTTAAATAAAAGATAAAGACCGAGTCCTGCCAGTGAATGCGCTACAGGTGTTGGCATATTCCTCCCATAATCCCTCTAAATCCCCCTTTAATAAAGGGGGATTTAGGGGGATTAATTGTGCCAGTTCGGGCTACCCGCCATTCCATGGGTAATCTGAATCCACTTACCCGTCTGAATATCAACAACAAATATCTCTCCTCTCCTTTCATCGTAGGGGTCGTCTGTTGACATATAGGCAATCTTTTTGCCATCAGGAGACCATGAGGGGTTGTAGTCGTACTGTCTTGGTCCATCCGTAAGTTGCCTCT
>CAKKRL010000044.1:3206-18105 GCA_919902655.1 Thermodesulfovibrionia bacterium | reverse complement strand
TCGAAAATGAAGGATTCACTTACTGTTTTTTATCGAGGCATGGAGAAAAGGGATACAGGCTTACAGCCCCCTTTGTAAATTACAGGGCGAATATCTGGGCATTGAAGGAACTCGGGGTTGAAAGGATTATAGCATGGACAGGGCCAGGGTCTATTAATAAAAAAATACGGCCCGGTGATTATGTTATACCGCATGACCTTATCGATTTTACAAAGAACCGTCCGGTTACTTTTTATGAAGGAAAAGGTCTCGGTTTTATCAGGCAGAACCCTGTATTCTGCCCTGAGATCAGGGATGCCTTAAATAAAGTTACAAAACAATCAGGCATCAGTGCCCATAAGAACGGTGTATATTTATGTACAGAAGGTCCCAGACTTGAGACACCAGCTGAGGTAAATTTCTTCAGGAAGATCGGTGCTGATATGGTCGGGATGACACTGGTACCTGAGGTCTTTCTCGCTAAGGAGCTTGAGATATGTTATAGCGCCCTTTGTTATATAACAAATTATGCCGAGGGGATAAGGCCCCTGCCCTACCGTAAAGGTATACTCTTTGAAGGGACATTGCCGGAAGGAGAAATAAAATCTGTATCTTCAGCCTTCAAATCGATCCCCTCTGTCCTGATTAACGCCTTAAAGACACTTAATGATATGAAGAGGAAATGCCCCTGCAAAGATTCGATGCTGAGATACAGGTTAAGGGGTGATATTGACCATGATTGGAAAAACTGGATAAAATAAATGCAGCCACAATGAATTCTAACGTCTCCGTTGCAAAAGAATCCAAAGGGTTTGCACAATAGCCTTTTGCAGCATGTTATCTGCCATTTCGGGTAAACTTCTAAAAAGTCAAGATTCAAGACCTGACCCCCGTTATACCAATGGTTTTTCGTTACGATAACCCTTGCAATCATGAGGGTTTATGTTAGATAATCCCTACAATGAGGAATTCAATAGTGAAGAAGATATCCCAGCTTATCATTCCGCGGCTTGAGGGGAATCGTCTTACCAATCCTTCTTATTTCGAAAAGATAAAGGGTCTTGTGGAACAAGGGATCGGCGGATTCATCCTTTTTGGTGGAAAATACCAAGATGTTAAAAAGGCGATTATAGAACTTCAGAGGATAGCTATTACACCACTTTTTATCGCATCAGACCTTGAACAAGGACTCGGCCAACAGGTAGAGGGTGGAACCCTCTTTCCTAATGCTATGGCAATAGGGTCGGCGATCAATCCTGATAGTGATGGAGATATAAAGCTCCTGAGGGAAGCAATATCCATAATGGCCCTCGAGGCAAGTGAAATAGGTATAAATGTAGTCCTCGCCCCTGTTCTCGATGTCAATACCAACCCTAAAAACCCTATTGTATGCACAAGGGCCTTTTCTGATAACCCTGAGAAGGTCGCATGGTTTGGAAGAGAGTTTATTAATGGTATCCAGTCTCGGGGCCTTATTGCATGTGCCAAACACTTCCCAGGTCATGGCGATACAGAGATGGATTCTCATATAGAATTACCTGTTATCAAGGCGTCTATAGAAAGGTTGAGGAATTTAGAGCTTTATCCCTTTATCGAGGCTATTAAGGAAGAGGTCAATATGATTATGGTGGGCCATCTCATGGTTGAGGTTATAGACCCTGATAGTCCAGCAAGCCTTTCGCAGAAAATAATTAATGGCCTTTTAAGAAAAGATCTTGGTTTTAGCAGGATCGTAATCACAGATGCGATGAACATGGGTGCAATAAGAAACCTTTATCAGGAATCTGATGCCTGCCTGATGGCATTGAAGGCAGGGGCAGATATAATACTTCATCCTGAGAATCCTGAAACACTCATAGAATATCTCCTATCAAAATGGGAAGAGATAGAAACTCAGGTAGAGGAATCTTCAAAGAGAATATTGAAAACAAAAGAGAGACTCAGACTTAATACTCCCCTGCCCTCTTTTGCTAAAGTATCCCCCCTTGCCCTCTCCTTTGAAAACAGGAGTGTGGGGGGATTTGAAGGGGGGAATCTGGGGTTTAAGGTAGCCCGGACACTTTCAGAAAAGGCGATAAGGATTATAAAAGGGACTCCCAGATTTACAGAAAATTCTGTTGTCATTATCCTCGATGATGATAGTTCAGGCGCAGGCAATGACTTTATGGAAACTTTGAAGGGGAAATATCCTTCCTTTGAATCTATTTATATAGATATGGAAAACATATCTTTAGAAATGGCTAAGGCTCTTTCTGAGATTAAAGGAAGATCAATAACAGTTGCGATATTCTCCAAGGTTTCAGCATGGAAAGGGAGAAATGGAATTGGCCTTGAGCTTTATCAGTTTCTTAAGGATGCCTTGAAGGCATCTGAAAGCTCTACAATAATATCCTTTGGCTCTCCATACATTTTTAATGAGATCGAGGCAGATATACTAATCGCAGCCTACTGGGATTCTGCCTTTGCCCAAAGGGCAGTTGGAAAAATCCTTTGTGAGAGATCGAAATGAACCTCTCCCCTTTTGACTGGTCTATTATAGCGGCTTATATGCTCCTATCCCTCCTGATTGGGATCTATTTTACAAAGAGGGCATCATCGAGTCTGAACGAGTTCTTTCTCTCCGGGAGAAACCTTCCCTGGTGGCTTGCAGGGACATCAATGGTTGCAACTACATTCTCTTCTGATACTCCCCTATATGTCACAGGTCTTGTGAGGGGACATGGCATTTATGAGAACTGGCAGTGGTGGTGCTTTATCCTCTCAGGCATGATGGCTGTATTTTTCTTTGCGAGGTTATGGAGGAGACTCGGTGTTCTCACAGATATCGAACTTATAGAAATGAGATATTCTGGTAGGTCTGCAAATATATTGAGAGGATTCAAGGCCATATATTTCTCTGTTGCAATTCATACTATCATAAAGGCACAGGTGATCCTTGCAATGGCTAAGATAATGGATGTATCTCTTGGATGGGGTAAATGGGAGAGCATAGCAATTTCAAGCTGTATAACAATCGCCTACTCAATGCTATCAGGCTACTGGGGCGTTGTTACAACTGACTTCTTTCAGTTCATCATTGCGATGGTTGGTGCTATTATTCTTGCTTTTGCATCTGTTAATAAGGCAGGAGGGATAAATGCGATTAAAGAAAATGTCTCTCCCGAAATGCTTAACTTCTTCCCTCCGCTTGATGGTGGGTTCATGGGTGCTACATTCCTTACCTTCCTCGGCTATGTTGGTCTGAGCTGGTGGTCAAAATATTCATCTGATGGCGGGGGTGTTATAGTCCAGAGGATTTCTTCATGTAAGGATGAACGTCATGGTCTATTTGCTACCTTCTACTTTAATATAGCCAATTATGCCTTAAGGACATGGCCCTGGATTCTCACCGCACTCGCCTCCCTGGTATTATACCCTGCCCTTAAAGACCATGAGGCCGTTTATCCGAGGATGATGATGGATCTTCTCCCATCTGGACTTAAGGGACTGATGCTCGCCTCCTTCTTTGCGGCATTCATGTCGACATTGAGCACATATTTAAATCTATCCTCTGCCTATTTCGTGAATGACTTTTACAGACCATTTTTAAAAAAGGATGCGACTGAAAGGCATTATATAAACATTTCGAGGCTAATGACTTTAGTTCTTTCAGTAATAACAGGGATAGTTACATATCATGTAACATCCATTATCGGAGTATTTAAATTCCTGATTGCTTTTGGTTCGGGAACAGGACTGGTCTATATTATAAGGTGGTACTGGTGGAGGGTGAATGCATGGTCAGAGATATCTGCCATGATAACCTCTACAATAGTTACGATCTTTGTTTATACCAATTCATTATTAAAGGATTCCCCTTATTACACAAAACTTTTCATAATTATCACAGTATCTACCATTGTCTGGGTAATCGTTACATTTATCACAAAACCGACAGAAAATGAAAAACTTAAAGAATTCTACGAAAGGACAAGTCCAGGCGGGCCTGGGTGGAGACCTGTTGAAAGATTACTTGATGACCCACAGAAAAATAATCTAAAAGGAGACCTTTTGAATTTTGTCTATGGAGTAATTCTTGTTACTGGTTTTACGCTTGGACTTGGGAAACTTTTATTAGGGTACTATCCCGAGGGGGCTTTATACACAACGGCAGGTCTGATTTCGTCAATTTTAATCTATAATAATCTTAAAAAACCAAAGGGAGTTTTCGAGTAATGGATGTAAACGAGGAACACGAAGAGCTTAAAGAGTTAACGATCCTCTTAGAAGAAGAACATATTAAGGCACTCGATGAGCTGGCCGGAGAATTAACCAGAGAACTCGGTCAGCCCTGGGACCGTGGTGCAGTCATACGCCTTGCCCTGAGCGAATTCTTTTCAAAAAGGGGTAAGATCCTTTAATCCTCTTTAGCCTGTTAGAAAGCCCAGCCCTTTCAAGGGGGATGAATGGGTTTATAAAATTCCTTTTGCAAGGGTGGGTCTAAAGCCCCAACCGCGAAGTCCCCGCTACACCGATTCATCGGGGTAGCGGGGTTTACCTGAATCCAGCGATAAAAGACGAGATTGATTCTCCCGACTAAAGTCGGGAGAATCAATGACAGCAAAGGGACAGCCCCTTTGTGATAGAGAGACTGTCCCTTTATCCCCAATTCAAGTCTAATGAGGCAGCACGATCATAAAGAAGGAGGCAGCACGATCATAAAGCCTGTTCCAGATAGCGTTGTTGTCACTATTGGGTTAACTGGATCATTGGTTATGATTCTGAAATTTTCCGCATGAATTCCTAATGACGGAGGTTCAAATTTTATTGTATACTCCCAACTTTCACCTGGGGCAAGAGTATTAGGGAAGAATACTCCTATTGCCTTGAAAGTAAAGCCTACTGACATCGCGGTTATGTTCAACGTCGCTGTCCCCTTATTTTCAAGTATTATTGACTTGGTTTTGTTACTTCCGATTAGTACACTCCCAAAATCGATGTGGTCTGGAGTCATATAGGCAACAGGTACCGAGGGTGTAGAAGGTGGTGGGGTTGCAGGTGGTGTTGGTGTTGTATCTGAGCCAGAGCCAGATCCTGACCCTGAACCTGAATCAGCAACTGCCCCTGTGTCTCCACTCGGCCCTGCAGGGTTACTTCCTCCACTATTACATCCCATAGCCAAAACCACTACAAATACCATCCCTAAAACCATCCTTAATATCCCTTTTGTAAACATTTTCTTTTCCTCCTTTCTTGATTTTCCGTAGGATCCTGTGGAAAAGTTATCATCGTCATTTATTGCCCCTTCAATTACCTTAATTAATCCATCCTTTGCCATCCCTTTTTACCTCCTTTCTTTTTCACCCCCCCCATCCCCCCTTTAGCAAAAGGGGTGAGGGGGGGACTTAAGTATCCCTAAACCCTTCCAAGTCTAAAACTTGGGGGGGATTAATATAATTTTGCCGTATCCAGATAGAGTTGTCTTCAATATTGCGTTAACTGGATCATTGGTTGTGATTTTGAAATAACCCGTAAGATTTCCTACTGTCGGAGGTTCAAATCTTACTTTATACTCGCAACTTGCACCTGGGGGAATAGAATCACATACTCCTGTTGCATTGAAAGTTCCACCCCAATCCGAGCCTGTTACCGCCGAGATTATGTTCAACGTCGCTGTCCCCTTATTTTCAATTATTACTGACTCGGTTTTTTTACTTCCGATTAGTACACTCCCAAAATCGATGTGGTCTGGAGTCATATAGGCAACAGGTACCGAGGGTGTAGAAGGTGGTGGGGTTGCAGGTGGTGTTGGTGTTGTATCTGAGCCAGAGCCAGATCCTGACCCTGAACCTGAATCAGCAACTGCCCCTGTGTCTCCACTCGGCCCTGCAGGGTTACTTCCTCCACTATTACATCCCATAGCCAAAACCACTACAAATACCATCCCTAAAACCATCCTTAATATCCCTTTTGTAAACATTTTCTTTTCCTCCTTTTTTAATTTAAAGTTAGCATCGTCATTTATTGCCCCTTCAATTACCTTAATTAATCCATCCTTTGCCATCTTTTTCACCTCCTTTCTTTTTCACCCCCCCTCACCCGACCTCTCCCCTCTGGGGAGAGGATTGAGGTGAGGGGTTCCTTTTCTTCTACCTATTAGTCGTAATTTCCCTTAAAAAGGTTCAAATATTTTTTAGAAAAGATTGGAGAGATTATGAAAGATGGTGATGGTGAATAAAAAGATAAGATAATTCAGGGAGTTAGCGGAATTTGTCGGCTTTTAAATGGGGTTTTATGGTTATAGCAGCTCAGAGGGAATTAAGGTTGATCTACTCAGGGGCCTCATCAACTTTTTTTGGAGAGTCTTTAATTTCTATATGGGTGGGGGGTTCTGATACCTTGTCTGATTTTTTATTTAATGAATCTCGAAGAACTGCCTTTTTTCCCCCCTTTTCTGTTAAAATTATAATCCCTTCAGGTACAGGGAAATCTTCAGGAGGGGTGTCTTTAAGAACCTCTTTCATAAAATCCATCCATATAGGGAGCGCTGCCCTTGAACCGGTCTCCTTTGAACCAATACTCCTGTGGTCGTCATAGCCTACCCATACACCGGTAACCAGCCTCGGGGTATATCCGATAAACCATGCATCTGTGTAGTCATTAGTTGTTCCTGTTTTACCTGCAAGGGGTCTGCCGAGTGCCTTTGCCTTCCAGCCTGTTCCTTTTTCAATTACCCCTTTCAATAGGTCGGTTATAAGATATGATGTCTCGGGTTTTAAAATATCATCAGGAAAAGGAAGATTTTTTTCAAGTATCCTTCCTATCCTGTCTGTTACCTTAATGATTGCCAAAGGGTTGGCCCTGATACCCTGATTGGCGAATACCCCGTATGCAGAGGTTATTTCCATCAAAGTGAGGTCTGAGGCCCCAAGGGCGAGGGGTAAGTAGGGCTTAAGTTCGCTCTTTACACCAAGTTTCCTTGCATATTCTATTGTATTATCCACCCCTACCCTGTCGAGGAGTTTGACCGCAACAGCATTTATTGATTCAGCCATTGCCTTCCTCAGGGTTACTGGTCCCTTGAAATCTCCTGAAAAGTTCTTAGGACTCCATGTAACACCCTTTTTAGAGCCGGGATAAGAGACAGGACCGTCTATGATTATATCGTCAGGGGTAAAACCATTCTCTAATGCTGTAAGAAATACAAAGGGCTTGAAGGCAGACCCCGGTTGTCTGAGTGCCTGATAGGCCCTGTTGAACTGGCTTTCATAGAAATCCCTGCCTCCAACCATTGCCTTTATATAGCCTGTTCCGGGGTCTATTGAAATGATAGCACCCTGAACAGGAACGCCCCTCTTTTTATACCTGTCATCAATCACCCTTAGCCCTTTTTGCAAAGCCTTTTCTGCAATTTCCTGGGACTTGAGGTCAAGTGTGGTGTATATATTAAGGCCGCCTGTATAGACCTCATGACCATACCTTCCTTCCATCTCCTGTCGTATGAATTCAACGAAATACGGTGCCTTATTGAACCCTCCTTTTGGTGGCGTAGGCATAGGGGATTTCTCTGCCTTCTCTGACTCTTCTTCTTTAATATAGCCTGATTCAACCATTCTGCCAAGAACATGGAAACGTCTTTGTTTCGCTCTCTCAGGGTTTTTAAAAGGAGAGAATGCAGTTGGGGCCTTAGGAAGTCCTGCTAAAAGTGCAGCCTCTGAGATATTGAGATACTTTGCACTTTTCCCGAAATATGTCTGGGCAGCAGCCTCTATCCCATAGGCACCGCTTCCGAAATAGACCTGGTTCAGATAGATGTTAAGGATCTCGTCTTTTGAATAATTTCTCTCTATCTGGACGGCAATAATAGCCTCTTTTATTTTTCTCAAAAGGCTTTTTTCAGGTTTAAGGAATAACATCTTCGATAACTGCTGGGTTATTGTGCTTCCACCCTGAATTATTTCCTTGGCTTTTATATCTGCCCAGAGGGCCCTGAGAACACCCTGTACATCAAGACCTGGATGGGAATAGAACCTGACGTCCTCTACAGCGAGGATTGCATCTTTTACATATTTAGGGATTTCAGAAAAGGGAATAATATTCCTTCTCTCTATATAAAACTCTGCGATAAGGTCGCCATCTTTTGAATAGACCCTTGATGCCTCATATGGACGGTATTCTTCCAATGCCTGTATCTTTGGAAGGTCGCTGAGATAGAAAAAAGCAAGACCGGCAATGACTCCTGCGCTTATTGCAAGGAGAACAAAAATGATAGGAAAGATCGCCTTTCTCCTCATCTAAAACAAATTATACCATATTCCCTAAACTATCAAGAACAGGTTTGACAAAATGGCTCTTATTTTGTAAGGTAAATCTTTATTTAAACCATGGACAAGTTTTAGGAAATATCTATGTCTCGATTTTCTGCATCAGTTATAGTCTTAGCTTACAACTCAGCCGCAAATATTCGCAGTTGCCTGATATTATTGAGAGATCAGGACTTTACTGAGCCTTTTGAAATAGTAGTTGTCTGGAGCGGGGACGATAGAATACCAATTTTCGTTGGAGACCAGACCTCATTACTAACCTTGCGAAACTCTCGCCGTTTTTACTCATTGGCATTGCAACATGCACCTTCGGTCTTATCTATGGATGGCTGAGTTCAAAATTGCCTGAATGATAACATCCACTACAGAACGGAATTAATATTTAAATGAATACCCAGGGTCTCCTTATCTCGGTTATTATCCCAACCTATCTCAGGCCCTCTTCTCTAAAAAGGTGTCTTATTTCTCTTTCCAAACAATATTATCCAAAAGAAAAGTTTGAAGTCCTTATAATAAATGATGGGGGAGAGCCTTCACAAGTTGAGGATATAGCAGACGAACTAAAAAGGGAATTTAATCTTTCTTTATTTCATCAACACCGTCAGGGTGTGGCAGGAGCCCGCATGTCCGGGATTATAAAATCCTGTGGAATAATCCTTGCTTTCCTCGACGATGACTGTACAGTCCCGAAAGATTACCTCGCTAATATAGAGAAGGCATTCCAATCTTACTCTGGGCATGTTGCAGTTCAACCCCTCTTAGACAACCCTGAACCTGATAATATTTATGGACAGGCATGGAAATATGTCTATGATGAAACCCTTAAAGCAAACCTTCAAACTACACGTCAAGCATAAATGGAGCAAATCAACTCCGCCTTTCCGTTCTGTAAACCTTACTTCCCTGAATGCCCTTCGGTCTCTGATGAATGACAAAGGCATTACTAAAGGTCTTACTATATACCTCATACTGTGGAGTAAAAGAATAGCTTTTCTTACCGGCAAACTTCAGGGTCTTATTAGGGAAAGGTAAATTACAGAAAATGATATTTTACACGTAATGGGTGACCCCTTTTCCTTTCCAAGAAGGTTCTGATTCAATAAATGTGGATGTCACCTTTTCCCTACACTCAAAGGTAAAGATGCGGCCCCATTTCGCCATGACCCCTTTACCCTTCTTTAGGAGAAAGAAGGAAGAGGGGCAGGTTTGACAAAGAATTCCTTATCCTGTAATCTTAAAATTAGAATGAAAATGTTCAAACTCATTTCAGAATTCAGTCCTAAAGGTGATCAGCCTCAGGCTATAGAAAAACTCTCAGAAGGTGTTCTTAAGGGATCTAAACATCAGGTCCTGCTCGGTGTAACAGGCTCAGGCAAGACCTTTACACTGGCGAATGTTATAGAAAATGTCCAGAGACCCACACTTGTAATCGCCCATAACAAGACCCTTGCAGCACAGCTTTATAATGAGTTCAGGGACTTTTTTCCTGAAAACGCTGTTGAATATTTTGTTAGCTACTATGATTACTATCAGCCTGAGGCATATATACCCCGGACAGATACATATATAGAGAAGGATTCCTCGATAAATGATGAGATAGACAGAATGAGGCATTCTGCTACCATGTCACTGTTCGAGAGAAACGATGTAATAATAGTTGCATCTGTCTCCTGCATATACGGCCTCGGTTCTCCTGAGGCATACCACGATATGCTACTCTACCTTGAACCTGGAATAGTAATGGACCGAGATAATATCCTCAGAAAGCTCGTTGAGATACAGTATGAGAGGAACGATATTGATTTCAGAAGGGGGACATTCAGAGTGAGGGGCGATGTAGTAGAGATATTCCCGGCCTATTCGGATGAAAAGGCGGTAAGAGTCGAACTATTCGGCGATGAGATAGACGCGATCTATGAGATAGATCCCCTGACAGGGAATACAATATGTAAAATTCCAAAGGTAGCAGTTTACCCTACAAGTCACTATGTAACACCGAGGAGCAGACTTGAGAAGGCCATAGAGGCTATAGAGATAGAACTTGAGGAAAGGATCAGGTTCTTTAAGGATAATGATAAACTCCTCGAGGCACAGAGGATAGAGCAGAGGACCAATTTTGACCTTGAGATGCTCAGGGAGTTCGGATACTGCCATGGAATAGAGAATTACTCGAGACATTTAAGCGGGAGGCTACCCGGGGAACCTCCTCCTACACTTATAGATTATTTCCCGAAGGATTCACTCTTTATTATAGATGAATCCCATGCAACCATTCCCCAGATTCGGGGAATGTATAACGGTGACAGGTCGAGGAAGATGACGCTTGCCGAGTACGGTTTCAGGCTCCCTTCTGCACTCGATAACAGACCATTAAATTTTCAGGAATTTGAAACGCATGTACCACAGGCAATCTATGTATCAGCAACACCAGGACCTTATGAACTTGAGAATTCGAAGGGAAAGGTTGTAGAACAGATTATAAGACCTACCGGACTTATCGACCCGAAGATAACAGTTAAACCTACAAAGGGACAGATCGATGACCTGATGACGGAGATAAAGAAAAGGGCAGAAATCAGTGAGAGGACTCTTGTTACAACACTTACAAAGAAGATGGCTGAAGACCTTGCAGATCACTATCATGACCTTGGATTGAAAGTCCGTTATCTTCATTCTGATATTGAGACCCTTGACAGGGTTGAAATCATAAGGGACTTAAGACTCGGGAAATTCGATACCCTCATAGGTATAAATCTCCTTAGAGAGGGGCTCGATATACCTGAGGTATCTCTTGTGGCAATACTCGATGCAGATAAGGAAGGTTTCCTCCGCTCTGAAAGGTCACTAATCCAGACAGCCGGCAGAACTGCGAGAAACATTAACGGTGAGGTAATAATGTATGCAGATACAATAACAGGCTCAATGGATTCAGCAATTAAAGAGACAAACAGGAGGAGGGACATACAGGGGAGATACAACAGGGAAAATAGTATAACCCCTGAGTCAGTAAAGAAGGGGATACATGAAGCTCTCCGTTCCGTCTATGAAGCCGACTACTTTACTGTCCCGGCTGTGGCAGAGGAGAAAGAAGAATACCTCCGGACCGGGGATATCCCCTCTGTTATACAGAGATTAGAGAAGGAGATGAAGGAGTCTGCTAAGAACCTGGAATTTGAAAGTGCAGCAAGGCTAAGGGACAGGATAAAGTCCCTCAAGCAAGAGGCGCTGACAGTGGGGGTTAAGGTATAGCTGTGAAAAAGAAGGTGCTAAATAGAGAAAGGTTGAAAAACCTCCCTGCCCTTCCGGGTGTATATCTTTTAAAGAATTCGAAGGGAAAGATCATCTATATAGGGAAGGCAAAATCCCTGAAGAACAGGATAGGGTCATACTTTTCCGCAGGATCCTACGGACAGGAATCTGCTGAGCTCGATCAGAGAAAGGAATCAATGATAAGGGATGTAGCAGATTTCGAATACCTTGTTACTGGTACAGAACTCGATGCACTTATTCTTGAGGCGAATCTTATAAAAAAAGAAAGGCCGAGGTTCAATGTAATTCTGAGAGATGATAAAAACTATCCGAGCCTGAGAATTGATATGAATGAGGCATGGCCGAGGCTTCACGTGATAAGAAGGATGAAAAGAGATGGTGCCAGTTATTTCGGCCCCTTTGTCCCTGCAGGGGCAATGTGGGAGACGCTTTCATTCATAAGGAAGACCTTTCCCCTTGCTACATGCAAAAGGGACTTATCGAAACCGAGCAGGCCTTGCCTTCTCTTTGAGATGGGACGATGCCTCGCCCCATGCGCAGGATTTGTAATAAAAGAGGAATACTATGATATAGTAAATCAAGTTAGGCTTTTTCTTCAGGGAAAGAACAGGAGTCTTATCGAATGTCTTGAAAAGAAAATGGAGAAGGAGTCAGAAGATATGGCCTACGAAGAAGCAGCTAAGTTGAGAGACAGGATAAGGGCGATAGAGAGAGTAATGCAGAAACAAAAGATAATCTCCCCTGCCCTTCCCGATATGGATATTATAGGCATTGCCAGGGAAGGAGGGACAGTAAATATAGAGATACTTTTCATCCGTAACGGGATGGTTCTCGGGAAAAAGGATTTTCTTTTTAAAAACATCAAGGCCGGAGATAGCGAGTTAATCTATACATTTTTGGAGCAGTTCTATGCCAAGGAGATTCTTCCACCTTCAGAAATCATTGTTCCTGTAGAAATACCTTCAAAAGATATTTTAGAGACATGGCTTGCAGAGAAGAAAGGGAAGGCAGTAAATATCCTTGTCCCGAAAAAGGGTAAGAGGTCTGAACTTCTCAGGATGGCTGCTGAGAACTCTTTAATTTCTCTGAAGGAATACAAGCTTTCATCTAAAGGGAAAGAGGAGATATTAAGAGACATTAAAGACAGGTTTTCTCTCACAAAGTTACCCGGAAGGATTGAGGCCTTTGATATATCCAATATACACGGTAAAGAGGCAGTTGGCTCAATGGTTGTTTTTGAAGAGAATATGCCGAAAAAGGCAGATTACAGGCATTTCAGGATAAGGACTGTTAATGGAATTGATGACTTCGCAATGATGTCTGAAATAATTGGGAGAAGATATAAAAGGCTCCTTGAAGAAAATACTGAAATGCCTGACCTCATAATTGTTGATGGAGGGAAGGGGCAGTTGAATGCAGCAAGAAATGCCCTCAGGGATCTGTCGAAGACCCAACCCATAGGGAAGATAGAAGATATTAATATCATAGGCATAGCAAAAGAGAAAGAAGGGGTTCCGGACAGGGTCTATATTTCCGGAAAGGCTGACCCTGTTAATTTACCTTCTGATTCTGCATCGACCCATCTCCTTCAGAGGATAAGGGATGAGTCACACAGATTTGCGATCACATACCACAGGAAGTTGAGAGGGAAAAGGACGTTTGTATCGCTTCTCGATGAAGTCCCTCGCATAGGGCAGGAGAAGAAGAAGGCACTTCTCAGGCATTTCGGTTCATATAAAAGGATTAAAGAGGCAACGATAGAAGAACTAAAGGCAGCCCCCGGTATATCAGGGAAGGTTGCAGAGAATATATTTAAAACCATAGGAGGGAGAAGATGAAAAGATTATCGTTTTTATTTACAATCGTACTATTACTTTATCCTCTGGCTGTTTTTTCTTCAGAAGAGGAGATGAGGGCTATAGATGAGAGGGTTTCTGTATTAGAACAGAGACTCGAGATTATTAAGGAAAAAGAGAAAGAGTATGATGATGTTTCGAGAGAACTTGACAGGGCAAAATATACGGTATTGATAAAGAAGGAAAGAGAGCTAAGGAAGAAAAAAAAGGAACTGAGAGAGGAATTGGAGCCACTGCTTGAGGAAAAAAAGAACCTGATAAAAGAACTCGAAGAAATCAGGTCTAAAAGATAAACATCGGTCGATAAGATTTGATTAAAAAGGCACTCAAGAAAAAAGCAATCGGGGATTACCTTACTGCCCTTTTCAGTGAAAAGGTTGCTGTAGAGAAAATAGAACCTCTCGGAAGGGGTTCCCATGGTCAGGGTTTCAGGGTAAAGTTTAAAAAGAACAAAAGAACTACGAGCCTGATATTAAAGGCCCTTAGCGGGGATATAGGTCTTGGCCATGATTACCCTTCAGACAGGGCAGCCCTTTTCCTCCTTGCAAAGAATACATATAACTTACTGCCTAAACATGTGAAGGCAATAGATGTTGCAACCATAAAGAGAGACGGCAGTATCACGAGTGTCGAAGAAGGGAAGGATTACTTCTTACTTATGGAGGAAGCGGAGGGGGAGAGCTATTTCAGGGATCTGGAGAGGATGAAGAAGAAAAATAGATTAGATTCCCATGACAGAAAAAGGATAAAGGCAATGGTAAGGTATCTATCAGAGATTCATTCGGTTAAAAAGAGATCAAGGACACTTTATCTCAGAAAGATAAGGGATACAATCGGTCACGGGGAATGTCTGATGGGTGTGCATGATAGTTATAGAGATGTTAAATTCACGAATCTGGAGGAGATGGCGGATATTGAGAAAAAATGTATCGAATGGAGAATGAGGTTAAAAACAAAGTGGAAGAGGCTCTGCCAGATACATGGCGATTTCCATCCCGGGAATATATGGTTCAGATCTGATACAGACTTTACAGTCCTCGACAGGAGCAGGGGCCCCTGGGGGGATTCTGCTGATGATATAACTGCCCTGACGATAAATTATATATTTTTCTCAATTAATTTTTACGGCAGGCTTTATAAACCCTATGATGAGGCACTGAGGCTCTTTTATGATGAGTACATAAAACTTACAGGGGATGAGGAACTCTACGATGTTGTTGCACCTTTTTATGCCTTCAGGGGAGTTGTGGTAGCGAATCCTTTGTTTTATCCGAAGGTCAAGGACGAGAAAAGAAAGAAGATATTTAAATTTATTCACTCGGTTCTTGATTCAGAAAGATTCAACCCTTATAAACTGATATTCTGAGAATAATATGAGATTTTTCCCCCGCACTTGATGCGGGGTCAGAATGAGAAATAAAGTCTGTCATGCCGTGACCAGAGAATCGAAGGGTCCCATATATAATGAGGTGTTTCTGTGCTTATCGGAAT
>CAKKRL010000044.1:0-3106 GCA_919902655.1 Thermodesulfovibrionia bacterium | reverse complement strand
GATGCCCTTTCAGAAAGTGGACTCTTCGACCTGATTATCTATGGCCATACCCATAGACCTGATGTAAGGAAGGCAAACAAAACGACTATCGTCAATCCGGGCAAGGCAAGCAGGCTTATCAGAGGGAAAATGACAGTCGCAATTATTGACTTAAATACGATGGAGGTTGAGATATCAGAACTAAGATAGGATACTGTGAATTTCCTCAACCTTAAAAGGACACATCATCATTCCTCACTGATTATTTTAAAAGTCTTTCTTAATCTTAAGTATTGCGACTCCTTGACCACGGTGATTTATCTCTGACTTCCATTACCCTGATGAGATAGCCAAAGGGATAATCAGACTGGTGGAGATGGAATTTATCAAACTCAAATAATTTTCTTGAAGAAAGAAGGAATCTGTAGTATGGACTGTTTTTTTGGAGAAATTCTACTTTCCCGTTTATCTGAAAACTTATATATTGCATGCCCCCCGTGGTATGTGCCATTCCAACATAAAGCAGACTTGCGTACGGATTTTCTTTTAGATTTTCAAATGCCTTTCCCTCAAATATCTCAAGGCCGCCAAGCATCATCGGGTCGAAATTCTCTATATCCCCATATAGCCTGGACATTGCCGCTACCCTCTTGTGCAGACTTTCATTCCACGGTATTGTATGAGCCTCTGCAATAACGCCTTCAAAGATGTCTGTGTAATCATTAAGTACGTCTGCCTTCGCTATCAATCCGATTCCCTTCACAGTCATATTCACCGGGAACGGGTCATCTTTACGCCATGTAGCCATTACTGGTAAATGGGCAGAGAAATAATGGAGGGGTTTACCATCCTTCATATCATTCAGGAATCTTATCCTCGAAGACGCAAGCCATTCCAGGCATTTAGTTGGAATTTTATCTAATATCAATCTTGTTTTCATAGACTGATTTACGCCTCGCCTCCTCCATTATCTTCGGGGTAATTTCTTTATACCCATTCTCTATTGCATATCTCTCAACGGCGCCAATTACTACAGAACGGATAAAAAAGGGGACTCTTTTTAGGCGATCCTCTGCTTCTCCAGTCCATAATAGATTGCACGGTGAGCCTGAGTTAGATTTGGAAGAATCCGTATAAAAGTTTGGTGGGACTATTACATCTTTTTCCCTTGGTATATAGGCACACCATGGGTCTTCTGCCATTATATCCTTTGATGTTGCATAGGCCCTTGCCCTGCATCCTCCGCATAGATATTTAAATTCGCAGCCACCGCATCTGCCTGATAACTTTGGCCTCCTCATATCCTGAAAGAAGTCTGAATTGTCCCATATGTCTGCAAAGCCCTTCTTCTTTACATTACCTACAATAAAAGGGATATACGGGCATGGTGTGACGTCGCCTTCAGGCGTAATTCTACAATAGTGAAATGCTGCAAGGCATCCGCCGCCTGTATATCCTGCTGCCTTTGTAATTGGTGAATCAGGATCTTTTTCGTATGCGAGTCTTTTAAAATGGGGGGCGCACCTTGCTGTTATCATCATGCCGCTATATTTGCCCTGAATATCTAATAGTAGTTTCAGCATATCTTCATACTGCTCTGCTGAAATGTCTGTTATATCCTGTCCCCTGCCCGTACAGACCATAAAGAATAAATTAAAGACCCTTGCACCAAGCTTATGCGAAAGGGCTATGATTTCTGGAATTTCATGGTAATTGGCAGTTGTAACAGTTGTTTGTATCTGAAAGTCTAAGCCATGCCTTTTGCAGGATTCAATGCCGTTCATTGCCTTTTCCCATGCGCCTTCTTTGACTCTGAATGCATCATGATATTCTGGACCGATAGAGTCAATGCTTATTCCAATGCCAGAAACACCTGTTTTTACCATTTCTTTAGCTGCCTTGTCATCCAAGGTCGTGGCATTTGTGCCAAAGACTACCATTATCCCCTTTTTTGATGCATGATCTGACAGGTCAAATATATCCTCCCTTACAAGGGGTTCACCGCCTGTGAGGATCAGCATGGTTGCTGGATTCACCTCTGCAATCTGGTCTATCAGCCTATTGCCTTCTTCTAATGAAAGCTCGTTTGTATCTTTCTTGGTTAGTGCATCAGAATCAAGATAGCAGTGTTTGCACCTTAGATTACACCTCTTTGTGGTGTTCCATGAGATTAGATATGGGGCAAAACTACTCATCCTTTTTATTCTTATCCGAGGCTTCTCTAAAGTATTTCTCAAACTTCTTGATTATCTCCTCGTTCTTACCTGTTCTCTCTGCAAGGAACTGCTTTATCTCATCAATGACCTCTTTTTTCCTCGTATCCTTTATCTTGTCCTTTGCCTTGTCAAAGGCAGTCATATCAAGGTTATCAAAACCAAGTTTCTTCATCCTCTTTGTAACCATCATCATTGACTCATCCCGAATCTCTGAAAGGAATTTAGAGGTGATTACCTTGTAGCCCCTTTCTCTTGCCTTTTTCGCCATCAATTTATATATTCCTGGCCTGACAAACTCAGGTGCATTCTCAACCCTCTTTAACGCTTCTTTTCCCCATTTAATCGCATCACCTGCTTTTACTCCTGACTCCTGACTGATAGCACTTGACTTTTTTATCCCCATCCTCTCCCTTGCAGATGCAGGAAGGAGCTTTTTCACTGCGTCATCCATAATTGCAGCTGTTATCTCTTTTGCTTCTTGTTCTTTAGCAAATCCTTCTATTGCCGTGATTGCCATTCTCCTTACAAATGCAGGTATTATCTCAAGCTTTTCCTCAGCATCCTTTGTCCATGGAATCGAATCCTTTAAATTTTCCTTTTTAATCTCTTCGGAGGGAGTATAATTCTTGCTCACTATTAAAATATTGCATGGTGCAACACGAAGAAGATTTTCTGTATTACTGCCGACATCAAGACCATTCGTGCTGTGTACGCCAAGTCTTCCGACAAACAACAATGATGGAGGGTTCTCTTTTATATATTGTAAAATCTGTTCATAAGGTTTGCCTGATAGGAGTGTTGTGGTAATCTCTGAACCGTCTATTTGAGCAATCTTTTTTGCAGTATCAAGGTGCCCCTGATAAATCTTTGCAAGGCCATTATCTATAATCTCCTCATGGAGTTTTTCCTGC
>CAKKRL010000043.1 GCA_919902655.1 Thermodesulfovibrionia bacterium | reverse complement strand
GATAGTCTTGGATCCGTATTTACGGAAAATATTCCGGTATTATATCCAAGCTCCTTCAGGACGTCCTTGATAATCAGTGCATGGTTCGTTATCGCATCACCAAAACTCATATTGGGCAGTATCTGGTAAACACCTTTAAGCATTACTGAAGTCCTTTAATGCACTATCGAATCTCTCTATAACAGCAGGCCAGCTGTATCTATCCTGAACATACCTTCTTCCCCGCTCACCCATCTTTTCCCTCACCCCGGGATTCCTGACAAGGTATCCTGTAACCTCAGCGAATTCATAATAATCCCTGAAGTAAAGACCGCCTCCGCTCTCGACTACATGCCACTTCGTTACATCACAATATCCATGGACAAGGACAGGTACGCCGGTAAGCCATGCCTCCATGATAACTATAGAAAAACTCTCATTTACTGAGGGCTGGCAGACAAAGATTGCCCCTGCCACAGCATCTATCTTATCCCTTTCCGACAGGAAACCCATGTCTATTACCTCATTCTTCATATCATCGGGGATCCTTGCCTCCCCATCCCCGGCAATTATAAGTTTAAGCCCCATCCCTGTCTCCCTCTTCAATCGGCAGAAATAATCGAGAAGGAGGGGAAGGTTTTTCCCGCCCTCCTTTCTACCGAAGTAGAGTATATAGTCATCTCCAATTCTTAACTTCTTCCTGAAACGGACGGGATCGTATCCCCTATCTGGCCCGGAATCAAAACCCATCCCGACAATAGCCATAGCCTTATCCTCAATTGGAAAGAGCCTCCTCGCAAGGTTACCCTCCGGTTCACTGTTAAAGATTACACCCCTGACCTTTTCGAAAGTTATTCTGAAAATAGAGAGCTTCGAATATACCTCATTGTGAAGGCAAGGGATAAGGAGGGATTTCTCCGGAAATATCTGGGAGCCCCAGAATGTAGTCCCGAAGAGATAGGGCAGAAATATGAGATAATCATAATCTTTGCCATTTCTCCATATATAGTCATAGAGATTATCGCTGTTCACGCTCTCCTTGGCCCATAAAAGCTGTTCATCTATAGTAGTGGGGATACCATCTTCTATCTTACGCTGAATATCAATAAAGGCCGATATATCTCTAACATTCACCCTGAATCTCCTGATCTCGAGACCATTGTAGAGTTCCGCCCTTTCTGGGTAATAGTTCTCCCATGTAAAATGGCTTTTTGCACAGGTAGTGAGGATTTCTGCAGTGTAGGTTTCTCTGGGAAGATGTTCGGCTAATCCCCTTGCAAGTGTCTCGGCACCACCTACAACATCATCGCCGTACCGTGGAACCACGAAGGCCAATCTCATTTACCCTTTAAGGCCTCCACATCCTTTCTCAGGCCTTTCAGTTCCTTGAGTATCTCCTTATTGAGAAGAATGAGGTCTCTGTTGAATCCTGCCTGATTCTTGAATATAGACTTCGTATATGACTTCACAAGGAAGCGGATTAACCTCTTCGCAACTACAATAAACGGCCCGATGAAGGGTCTGTGGGAGGTGATCTGGAATTCTTTCGTAATATCCCAGTTTCCGTAAAGGTAATGAAACCTCCTGAAGGAATCTTCTATTTCTAAATCGAGGAGGATATCGAGTTTTCTCTTTGATACATTCCCTATCTCCTCGGGGTTATATACCCCTTTCTCTATCTTCTCCGAAACCCTTCTCTTTATCTCCTTCTCAAGACCGAGCGAGGCAATCTCTTTATCTTTAAAAATAAATGTATTCATACCTCCATAATCTCGGCCTCTTTGTGGGAGAGGATCTCGTCGATCTTCTTTATATAATTATCTGTGAGCTTCTGGATCTCTTCCTGGGTCTTCCTGGTGTCATCTTCAGAGAGATGTTTTTCCTTCTCCATTTTTTTTATGTCCTCGTTTCCATCTCTCCTGATATTCCTGATAGCCACCCTCGCCTCTTCTGCAGTCTTTTTTGCCACTTTCACAAGTTGTTTTCTCCTCTCCTCAGTAAGTTGAGGTATGCCCAGCCTGATAACCTTCCCGTCATTTACAGGGGTAAGCCCCAGGTCGGATTTAAGGATCGCCTTCTCTATCTCCACTATCATCTTTGGATCCCAGGGCTGGATGGTGATAAGCCTGCTCTCAGGGACACCGAGTGTTGCAACCTGATTAAGAGGTGTAAGGGTGCCATAGTAATCTATCTGAATCCCATCAAGGAGGGAGAGGGATGCCCTTCCTGTCCTTATTGCTGAGAATTCCTTCTTTAAGTTCTCAACCACAGAGGTCATCCGATCGTTAATCTTTTTCTTAATCTCAGCTTCCATATTCTAATTTTGGATTGCGAATTGAAGATTTTGGAATGGAAATAAATCCGCAATCCCTTACTTCACTATCGTCCCTATCCTCTCTCCCTTTAATGCCCTTTTTATATTCCCCCTCTTTCTGAGGTTAAAGACAATAATCGGGAGCTTGTTATCCATACAGAGTGATATGGCTGTAGCATCCATGACCTTGAGTCTTTTTTTAAGGATATCGATATAAGTAAGGTTATCAAATTTTTTTGCCTTCGGGTTCTTCATAGGGTCGTCGGAATATACCCCGTTCACCTTCGTGGCCTTAAGTATCACCCCCGCCCCGATCTCGATTGCCCTGAGGGCTGCGGCTGTATCGGTTGTAAAATATGGATTCCCTATTCCTGCGGCAAATATCACAACCCTATTCTTCTCAAGATGCCTTATCGCCCTTCTCCTTATATAGGGTTCCGCCAGCTCCCTCATCTCTATTGCAGATTGTACCCTTGTTATTACCCCTTCCTTTTCAAGGGCATTCTGCAGCGCCAGGGCGTTAAGGACTGTTGCAAGCATTCCCATGTAATCAGCAGAGGCCCTCTCCATCCCTTTTGCGCTCGCCTCAAGCCCCCTGAAGATATTCCCTCCCCCGATTACAACCGCCACCTCCACACCGAGGGCAATGGCCTCTTTAATCTCCTGGGCTATAGCAATAACAACCTTGTGATCGATGCCGTAGCCCTGATTCCCCATAAGTGCCTCTCCGCTCAGCTTAAGAAGCACCCTCTTATATTTAGCGCCCGCCGTCATTTGAATGGTAGGGGCGGGTTTAAAACCCGCCCCTACGACAAACCTTCACCTAACTGGAACCTTGTAAATCTCCTTATAACAATATTCTCACCGAGTTTTGCAATATTCTGCTGGAAAAGGTCCTTAACCTTCATCTTCTGCTCAGGGTCTTTGACAAAGACCTGCTCTATAAGACAGGTCTCATTAAAAAACTTCTCGAGCTTTCCGTCCACTATCTTTTCGATGACTGATTCAGGCTTCCCTGATTCTCTTGCCTGCGACCTGTATATATCCCTCTCCCTTTCGATAACCTCCTGCGGCACATCCTCTCTTCTCAGATACACAGGATTAGCAGCAGCTATATGCATAGAGATGTCTTTGACAAGACTCTGGAAGTCATCAGTCCTCGCAACAAAATCTGTCTCACAGTTAACCTCGACGAGGACGCCTATCCTTCCCATATGTATATAGGAACCGATGAGTCCCTCTGTCGCTGCCCGGCCTGATTTCTTTGCAGTAACTGATAGCCCCTTCTGCCTGAGGATGTCAATGGCCATTTCCATATCTCCGCCGGACTGAGACAGGGCCGTCTTACAGTCCATAATCCCGGCACCTGTCTTTTCCCTCAGCTCTTTTACAATTTCCGCTGTAACCTCCATCAATAACACCCCCTGAAATATTTCGTAACCTGCCAACAGGCACCGGTCACCTGTTTATTAATAGTTGACCGCCTGAGTGATTTCCTTCCCTTCAATCTCTACTTTCTTTCCTTCAGATTCTGCAACCCCTGCTCCTGCCTTCAAGAATATCTCCCTGCCTTCAATAAAGCTGTCTGCGATATTTGACGATATTAATTTTATCGACCTGATCGCATCATCATTACCCGGGATTGGATAATCAATATTATCAGGGTCGGAGTTGGTATCTATAATACCGATTACAGGGATACCCAATTTGCTCGCCTCTGCAACAGCAATCCTTTCCTTCCTTGAATCTATCACGAACACGGCCCCGGGAAGTTTCTCCATCTCCTTTATCCCGCCAAGGTATTTCTCGAGCTTTTCCCTTTCCTTCTCCAGCCTTGCAACCTCTTTCTTCGTCAGTCTGTCAAAGGTACCATCTTCCTTCATCCTTTCAATCTTCTTAAGCCTTTCTATACTTTTTCTGATTGTTGCATAGTTTGTCAACATCCCGCCCAGCCACCTCTCATTTATATACGGTGCACCTGCCCTTTTTGCCTCTTCTGTAATGGTATCCTGGGCCTGTTTCTTTGTACCCACAAAGAGTACAGTCTCTCCTCTGACAGCAATATCCCTTACAAATTTGCAGGCATCCTTGAACCTTGTTAATGTCTTCTGCAGGTCTATTATATAGATGCCGTTCCTCTCTCCGAAGATGTACTTCTTCATCTTCGGGTTCCATCTCTTGGACTGGTGACCAAAATGTACCCCGGCCTCAAGAAGTTCCTTCATGGTGATCATAATCTACCTCCTCCTGGTTTTTCCTCCGCCTGCCTCCATTCCCTGCTGAGATCCCGGTTTATCGGGACACCATTAGCAGGACCAGCATGCGTGTGAATTGTTTAATCGAAGGAAAATACCATATTTCTGAAATCATTTCAAGAAGAAACTTGATTATCTGTTTCCACCTCTCCCTCGATGGGAGAGGGTTGGGGTGAGGGTGATTATAATTTTTCTTCCCCCTCCCCTCAATCCCCTCCCGCCAAGGGAGGGGAATTTTTAGGTTGATTCGGGAAATTTTATATTATATAAAGGTAATCATGGAGGGTCATAAACCAAAAGAGTTGTATAAAAGAAAGGGCAGATGGAGGGCTGTCGATATCCTCTCTGTTGCCTTTCTTCTTTCCCTAACATTCCTTACGCTCATCTTCCGATACAGGGTGCCCCGCTGGGGTCTGCTCATCACCCTTTATCTCACCTTAACAGGGGTCCTTCTCTTTCTTGTCTATGCCAACAGAAAACACGGCAGGCTATTCGAGATTATACATGACTTCGTATTCCCTGTAGCAGTGGTATTTCTTATATTCGACAGTCTTGGCGGACTTGTACATCATATTAACCCCACAGACAGGGATGAACTCCTGATAAAGATCGATTATTATCTATTTGGTATACATCCTACTGTATGGCTTGAGGGTATCAGCAGACCCTGGCTCACAGATATCCTTCAGGCAGCTTATTCTACCTATTATTTTTTACCCATTATCTATGGGATATTCCTCAAGCTCCATAATAAGAGGGGTGAGCTTGAGTTATCCCTCTTCCTTATAATCTTCTGCTTTTACCTGTCCTTCATCGGATATATCCTCTTTCCGGCAATAGGGCCGAGGTTTACGCTTGACCATCTCCAGAACACCCCTTACAAAACCATGGGGGGGATATTTCTTGCAGAATTCATACGAAACACCATCGATGCCGTAGAGGGGATAAAGAGGGATGCCTTTCCGAGCGGGCACTCTGCTGTCGCTCTGGTAGTACTCTATCTGTCTTACCGTTTTGAGAAACGCATTTTCCTTATATATCTCCCCATTGTCTCCGCCCTCCTTATCTCAACAGTCTACCTGAGGTATCATTATGTGGTTGATGTTATCGCCGGGATACTCCTAACTATCGTGACTATCTATTTTGGAGAAAGGCTCTATAAAAGATGGGAAAGGTTTAGAGGCGATTGATATCCTTCCCTGTACCAGCTCACCAAAGGGGAAAAGGGGAGGCACCCTTTTCTCTTCCCTTTTCTTTGAATAGCTTGTGCCCAGTTGATTTTGCAAACCATACGAGGGCAAGCATTACAGGGACTTCAATCAAGGGACCTATCACGGTTGCAAGTGCTACTGTTGGATTAAACGCCGTGATTGCAATTGCGATGGCTATCTCAAAATCCCTGCCGGTTGCGTTAAAACCTACAGCTACCGAATCCCTGTAGTTCAGCCCTGATTTCCATGCCGTCAGATATACGACAATAAACATTATCCA
>CAKKRL010000042.1 GCA_919902655.1 Thermodesulfovibrionia bacterium | reverse complement strand
AACAGTCTTATCAGGAGAAAGGATCGAGGCGCTTTCTGCCATGAAATGGACACCGCAGAAGACAATGACATCGTACTCTGTTTTTGCAGCAGCCCTTGAGAGTTCAAGCGAATCCCCTATGAGGTCTGCTATGTCCTGGACCTCTTCCCTCTGGTAGTTATGGGATAGTATTACAGCGTTTCTCTTTTTCTTGAGTTCTAAGATATTTTCTCTGATGATAATGTTGTCTTCTGTCACGGACATGCCCAATTTTCCAATATTCAACCCTCTTATGTCAATTTATAAAATGAAACGGTGGGTTCTAAAATGGAAGGAATGAAAACCTGAACCCTGACACATAAGAAATATGGCAGTATCAGAGGTATGATTTCAGGCCTACATCTTTCTTATTGATCTCTGCTCAGAGTTGTAATTATAAGGTGTATTTGTGAAAAGGACTGTTCCGTCATCAAGGATTATCCCGTATATGGGTGTTTTGTAAATATCAATTTTCCTCGGGCCGTTATAAATACCCAGGACCCTTTTCACATAATCCCGGGTTTCTTTTATAGAAGGGATCCTACCCAGTTTTTGTACGAGTTCCGGCCCTGCATTATAGGCGGCAAGAGAGAGGGGGAGGTCTCCATTAAATATGCCGAGAAGATACTTGAGGTATCTTACCCCACCTTCTATATTTTCTTCAGGATCAAAGGAATTTCTTACATTGAGTTCATTTGCTGTCTGGGGCATAAGTTGCATGAGTCCCCTTGCACCTTTCTTAGATACCGCATCGGCTTTAAAATTAGATTCAGCAATTATAACAGCCTTAACAAGGGCGGGGTCGATCTGATATTTTCCTGAAATTGTCTCGATAAAACCTGAATAGTCACGATACGGGGCTGTACTATTTGACCTAAAAAATCCTGTTGAGACTTTACTGCTGCGGGCTTTCCTCTCCTTATCCTCCTTCAACACTCTGCGAGATTTCTTATCAGGGGGGGTGTTTGCGAAATGTATAATACCCGATTCATCCACCCATTGGTAAATATCCCCGAAGGCTGGTAAGGGAAGAATAAGAGAAATACTTAGTATATATAGTATTTTTCTGATTCTCATTTTGCTAAAGGTTTTATATCATGCCGGATTGGTTCTGTCAACCTTTTTTAGGACTGAATCTGATATATTGGGTGAGATTTTAAAAGAACCCCAAGATATAGGTGTTATTAAAATGGTCGGGTATTTATTTCAGGAGGCCCTGTCCAGTTTTATCACGGAAAAGGCCTCCCTTAAGACATCTAAGCTGGTTTCTTATGACATTTTACGCAGCTCTCTTTGTCTGATGTAGCAAAGGCCTTTTTCCCATCATGGCAGGTACCGCAGCTTTCACCCTTATTCATCTTCTCCATTTTGTAGGTTCCATGTGCGGACTTCTTCATTGGAAAAATCTTTGTATGGCAATCATTACACTTAAGTCCTTTTTCCGCATGGGTCTTACCATCAAAGGTCACCTTGTCAGCACCCTTTGGTTCAAATACAACATTCTTCCCTGGCGGGGTAGCTAAAACAATTCCGGATGCGAAAAGAATAGAAACTATTATTACCGCTGTCAGAATTAAGATATTTCTGCCTGTCATTATATTCCACCTCCCTTCTCAAGGTTTTTAATAATTTTATCCTTTTTAGCAAGAATGTCAACTTTTATTTATCAGATTATCCAAAATCACCGATTAAGACTACTGAATAAACATTTTTGGATCCCTGTATTCATGGCAGGTAATGCAATCCTTCTTTGCTAACCCTTCTGTAACCCTCCAGTTATGAGGTTTGTGACAGTCCTTGCAGGCCATACCTACGACCTTTATGTGTATAGAATGCTTTCCCACTTCGGGGATAATCTTATGACAGTCCAGGCAGTGGCCCCAATCAGGTCTTACGGTATGATGGGGTTTGTGGCATTCATAACAGTGAAACTGCATAGGTGCATCAGGCGGTACTTTTATCTTTATTGCTTTTTCGATAACCTTTTTCTCAGGCTGGAAGTATTTGACATCAATCGTTGCATCGGCAATGAGTTCCTTCCTGATCTTTTCATCACCATGACAGAAGAGGCATTTCTTCCTACCTGGTCTCAGGTCAGGTGTCCTGTCCGTATGGCAGTTTAGACAGGCGAGCTTTTCCATCCCCATGCCGTGAACCACCCTGTCTTTGTGGCACATCGAGCAGAACCTGTCATCCGGTGTAAATTTATGTACTATATATCCATGACATTTGGAGCATTCAAGTTTCTCTATAAAGAAATGTTTTGCATGTATCCTTGATCTGTTTACCTTATAGGCATTTGGATACTTCTCATCCTTTTCCCAGTGGCAGTTTATACAGTACTTCCAGGGAACAATGATCTTTCCATGCCTTTCAGGTACCTTTTCTGGTCTTTTGAGGATGAAGCTTATCAGGAGCCTGTTCTGGTCAGGTATCGAGAGGTGATGACACTCGTGGCAGTTTAAATTCTTATGCTCGCTCTTTTCCCATGCTGCAAAGGCAGGTTTCATGAGGTGACAGCTTACGCAGAACTTTGGGTTATTCTGTGTGAAATTATAGAACCTGAATGCACCATAACTTCCTCCGGCAAAGATTATAAGCAGAAGGATAGAGATAACAATCTTCCCCTTGAGAGAAATTTTCCCCCTCAGTTTTTCCTTCCATCTTCTTAACCATTTTACCGGGTGTATCATCTCTTACCACTCTTATTTTAATCAGAGTAATTTAAATGATTCCCTTGCTGCCTTTACGGTCATATCAATATCAGAGGGTGTATGGGCTGTAGACAGAAACCCGGCCTCGAACTGTGACGGCGCAAGGTTTATACCTCTTACGAGCATAAGTCTGAAGAACTTTGAAAACTTTTTTGTATCGGACATTTTTGCGGATCTATAATCCCAGACCTCTTGTTCAGTAAAATATGTGCAGAACATAGAACCCACCCTTGAGAAGTAGGTTTTTACCCCTGCCTTCTTTGAGGCATCCTTTATTCCCTTTTCAAGCTGTTCTGCCCTCCTCTCTAATTTTTCGTAGATACCAATTTTTGACAGTATCTTAAGCGTCTCAATTCCTGCTGTCATCGCCAAAGGATTTCCTGAGAGTGTACCTGCCTGATAAACAGGGCCTTCAGGAGAGACCTGCATCATTATCTCTTTCCTTCCTCCATAGGCACCTACCGGTAATCCACCACCAATGATCTTCCCCAGACAGGTCATATCAGGCTTTATCCTGTATAGTTCCTGAGCACCACCATGGGCAACCCTGAAACCGGTCATTACTTCATCAAAGATAAGGATTATGCCATATTTCTTTGTGACTACCCTCAATTCCTGCAAGAATCCATCCCCTGGAAGGATACATCCCATGTTCCCAACCACAGGCTCAATGATAACACAGGCAACACTGTTTCCTGCCTTGTCAAGTGTCTTCTTTACTGCCCTGATGTTATTGAAGGGAAGATTAATGGTATTTCTTGCATAGTCTTTAGGGACACCCGGGCTATCAGGCACACCGAATGTTGTAGCTCCTGAGCCTGCTTTCACAAGGAGACCATCAGCATGTCCATGATAGCAACCCTCAAACTTTATGATCTTATCCCTTCCTGTATAGCCCCTCGCCACTCTTATCGCACTCATAGTAGCCTCTGTCCCGGAATTTACCATCCTCACCATCTCTATAGAAGGGATTGCCTTCGTTACCATCCTTGCGAGTTCAATCTCAAGTCCTGTAGGTGCCCCGTAACTCGTGCCTTTTTCTACTGCACGTTTGAGGGCCTTCACGACCTTCGGGTGGGAATGACCGAGTATCATCGGCCCCCAGGAAAGGACATAATCTATATATTCGTTTCCGTCTATATCATAGATCCTTGAACCTGAGGCCTTTTTTATGAATATTGGAGACCCTCCTACAGATTTAAATGCCCTTACAGGGCTATTCACCCCACCGGGGATATATCTTTTTGCTATGGAATAAAGGTTCTTAGATTTGGTCAATTTCATGAAAGCAAGTATGAAAGATAATCAAAAATATCACGGGGTCATATTTTTGTCAAGGGCTTTAAACCCTTGACAAGGGATTAATTCCCTGCTAAGTTTGAATCAGGAATTATTAACAGGAGGTGAAGATGGACATGGATGAAAGCAGGAAAATACTGGGCGGTCTTGTAGTTGGCGCGATCTTAGGTGCTGGTCTCGCACTCCTTTTTGCACCGCAGACAGGAAAGAGGACAAGGAAGGATATATCGCGGTTTGCGAAAAAGACCAGGGATAAGGCAGAGGACCTCGCTACCGATCTCATGGAGAGCGTATCCGACCTTGTGGACGAGATATCCGATAAGACTTCTGATGCAATATCAAAAGGCAAAGGACTTACTGCAGATGCAAAGAAGGAAATCCTTAAAGCTGTGGACAGGCAGAAAGAGAAATTAGAAAAGATTATGGGATAAGATTAAAAAGAAAAAATGCTGTCTTTTTCTTCACCCTGTCCGATCTGATTATAGTCTCTTTTTCAAATAAAATATCTCCGGAGGGATCACTTTTTGGTAAAGAGGTTTAAAAACTTTATCAATGGCAAATGGATGGATTCCTTGTCTGGCAAGACCATTGAATCTGTAAATCCTGCGAATTATGATGAGGTTATAGGTGTTGTCCCCAAATCTGATAAAAAGGATGTGGACAGGGCAATAGAGTCTGCAAGAAAATCCTTCAGGGAATGGTCGCTCACTCCGGCACCAAGGAGGGGAGAGATACTCTACAGGGTTGCGGAGATTCTTAAGGAGAGAAAGCAGGAGCTCGGTGAACTTGTGACGAAAGAAATGGGTAAGGTTCTTTCAGAGGGGCTCGGTGATGTCCAGGAGGCGATTGATATGGCCTATTACATGGCAGGAGAGGGTAGGAGACTCTCCGGAGAGACCGTTCCCTCAGAGCTTCCTGATAAGGACTGCAAATCAGTCCGTGTTCCAATAGGCACCTTTGCACTTATTACGCCATGGAACTTCCCGATGGCTATTCCTGCATGGAAGATATTCCCCTGCCTTGTATCAGGAAATACAGTGGTTTTTAAACCTTCAAGTTACACCCCTGTATGTGCTACAAGACTTGTGGAGATAATCGATGAGGCAGGGCTTCCTCCCGGCGTCCTTAACCTCGTACACGGAAGCGGCGATGATGTGGGAGAATA
>CAKKRL010000041.1 GCA_919902655.1 Thermodesulfovibrionia bacterium | reverse complement strand
AGCATTGCTCCAACAAACAATATAATTAATGTGCCTTTCTTCATAGAAACCTCCTTAGTTTAACTTGCAATTCTATCTTTCAGGAGGCAGTGGCCTTTCCTGCGGGAAGGGCCTTTCAGACCTGTCCTTTCCGAACCTTTCAGACCGTCTCTTTTCTCTTGCCTCTGCAATAACCTTTCTTATCTCCCTTTCGAACTCCTGCTGGAAGATTACGAACCTTGCCTGCTGTTCAACTGTCAGGACATTTTTTAGTTCTGCCCACTCTTCCTCTTTAATCCTCTGCAGTGCTTTGTGGTTTTCTTCAATCTTATCGAGGATGCTCTTCAGGTTACCTTCGCGCTTTTCCTTCAGCGATTTCCTCAGTTCCTTCATACTGCCTCTGAGGGACTGCTCTATCTCAGCCCTCTTTTTATCGTATTTACCGACCAAAGGGAAGACCTGTGTAGAGGTCTTCTCATCGAGGTTCAGGGCCTCTGTAAGCCTCCACATCCTCAATGTCTCAATCCTTTTTCTCACCTTCTCCATCTGTTCTTTTGATGATGGTCTTTCAATATCCTCCGGTGGTTCAGCTGAACTGTACATGCCGAAACCAGTCACCAGAACTAATACCAGAAAAAATTTAAAGATATGTCTTTCCATATTAACCTCCCCTCTCCTGTTCTTTTTCTAATGCCTCATAGAGGCATTCCAGTTCCTTTGAGCTCAAAGAGACAAACTCCCTGTGATAGGAATTATCAATGAAGCCCTCAGCGTATGTTTCATATACGGTTGGATGTTCTATAACTACAGGGATATCCTTTTCTGTTATACCGTCATAGTCTAAGATCTGTGTTGTAAGCGGATATAAATAGTATGGGTCCTGATCAGGCATCTCACCTCTCTTTAAATAGGTCAATGCAAGGAGAACGATTATTACAATAGTAGCTGCAACAGTAAGTGACCTTTGTAGGGAATATCTCAGTGAAAAACGGTTGGTCTTCTCCTCCCTGGCTGTCAATTTCACCTTCTGTGGAAGCGTCTTCCAGTAGAGTTCCCCGGGGTCAGGGGTCTCGAGTCTAACGAGATCTGTAAGAAATAATAATTCGGTCCTGCAGTCCTCACACTCTCTCAGATGGACATCTACATCGTTTCTCGTGTCATCAGAAAGAATACCCCTCAGATAATCGGGAAACATCTCCCTTATTACATCATGCCCTGATCTCATATCCCTTCTCCTTTAATATCTCTCTTAACTTCTTCACACCCTGATGATAATGGGCCTTTACAGCACCCTCGGAACACCCCATTACACTTGCAGTCTCACTGCAGCTAAGACCGTCATAGGCCCTCAGGATTATTGCGAGCCTCTGCCTCTCAGGGATCTCTTTCAGCCCCTTTTTTATATAATCCTTCTTCTCCCTCTCTAAAATCTCTGAAAGTACACCTGTCTGGTTACCAATCAGAGATTCATCAAGCTCTATTTCTTCTGCCCTTTTTTGTTTGATATGGTTGAGGCTTGTATTGGTAGCTATCTGGTATAACCATGTCTTGAATGAGGCCTCTCTCCTGAATCCCTTGATGCCCTTTATTGCCTTTATAAATGTCTTCTGCGTAAGGTCTTTTGCCTCTTCCATGTCATTTATCATCCTGTATACAAAGGCATAAATCTGTCTTTGATATTTCATCACAAGCTCCTCTATCGCATCCTCATTTCCTGCAATATATCTTTCAATCAGGGTGAAGTCTTCTTCTCTAAGAGTCATTGACTATTTGTTTTTCTGTTTATTTAGACAGGTTAAAAAGGAAAAGGTTTAAAGACATGAGAGATTTTTTATTTCAACGATCTTCTGTTTTGACCTTTTACCGGTAAGTATCTCAATCCGCGATTTTGGGACACCAAAATATTCGGAGAGCAGTTTTACTAATGCCCTGTTTGCTTTGTTTTCAATAGGCTGTTCTTTAACATAGGCTATATAACCATCAATAGTTTTCTCTACTTTTTCCTGACGTGATCCTGGTTTCACTTTGATTGCAAGTTTCATAATCCACCTCTGCCTGCATCATTCATCTGACTATCGGTGATGCATCAGGGTCAAAAGGATTTGTCCTTGTTTTCTTTCACTTTTTAATTTCGTCGTGTATTATGTGCTCTTGGGTAAGTATGATTTTCGCGCTCTCGACAAACTTTAAAAAGTCTTCTCTGGAGATCTGCCTTTCGTTAGACGCAAGAGCCATATTTAAAGCGTTCTCGTCATCGAACCACAATTCTGCAAGACCATCGTATTCGGGCTCGCCCCCTCCAGGTGCTCCAGTAGTCGTGCTTATTACATACTTCTTAAGTCCAGGCCATTTTTTCTCCAGCGGCGCGTGAACCTCAAGCCAGTATCGAACAAAATCTTCTTTAGACATTTCCTTTTTCTTCTTGACCATCGCTACCATTTTTATCATGTTCCACCTCCTAAACTACTGATGTTGTATAGATTTTCACAGATTTAACCCTGATGGAAAATTGCTAAATTATTTTTATCAAAGCTCCTCTTAAAGCTACAACCCTGTAGTCTCTTTCTCTACCGCTGGATAAATATAATCGATTACCTTCTGAATCTTGATTGTCTTCGAAAGAGAAGTAACAATCCTGCAGTAATGTTTTATATCATCAAGTGATAAAGTTCTACCCTTTCTGTCTTTCAACCATTTATCACAAACCTGATAACCACCTATCCGGTATTCCCAGAGTTCAGGCGAAATACCCTCAAAATATTGTTCTTTGTTTATGTAGAGTAGGGGCAGGGCATGCCCTGCCCCTACAGGTTCGTATCTCACCTTTTCAACTTCATTATTCCCTTTACCCTGAAATCTGGCAATAGGTGTATCAAGTTCTGGTGACCCCCGATCGGAGTCGGGGGCAGGTTTAAGGAGGTGTAGATTGACAAGACTTTCTCCATAATCTCCCATTTTTTTAAATAGCTTGTAATCCCTTGTAAAAGGAACTCTCGGAAAATCTATTTTTAAAAACTCGGCATATCTTGTGCGGTAGATATTTGAATAAAAGTTAATCCATTCCTCCCACTGATTGTATCTTGGGAAATATATGGCAAAATAGATTAATGACAGTACCATGAAGGCATAGAAATCTAAGGAACTTCCTGCTAAAAGAAAGAGGACGAGGCCATAAATTGCTACTGACTCGCATATGGCATATATCATTATAGAAGTTGTAGCTAACCTTTGGATAAATGATGAAAGCGGGCTTTCCTGAGAGGTTCTTTGGATAGGAGTCTTTCCTGATAGGGTGAGATTCCTTAAAAACCTTACAAGAAAAAACTCTACTATTGCGATTCCAAGAAACACATACCGCAGGATTTCTATCTCCGGAAAGGGTGAGAATCCTTCGAAGGGTGCAAATCTTATCTTTATGAGTTCAACTATAGCGGCATAAACAAAGACGCTCGCTATTATGGTTATCCCTGTGATAAAGGTAGTCCTGTAACCCCTTTTCAGTTCATCCACAGGATTCATTTCCATATTACCCTCTAATACCTTGCTGTTACCTTTAACATTATACCAAATTTTGTGTTTCTAACTTGCATAAACTTGAAGGTTAAGTTTTTATGATATAATAAAATTGATGTTCAGGGAGAAGGCAATAACAGTCGGGGTTGTAATCCCCAGTATTAAAAGATGGAAGGTAGAGGATTCCCTCGAAGAACTCGCCCTCCTTGCGTATACCGCAGGGGCAGAGGTCGCCCTCTCGATAATACAGGAAAGGGACTCCTATAACTCAGCTTTTCTTATAGGTAAGGGTAAGGTAAAAGATGTTGAAAGACTCTGCAGGGAGAAAAAGGCAAACCTCGTTATTTTCGATGACGACCTTACACCTGCTCAGGTAAGGAATTTAGAAGACGCCCTCGGGACCAAGGTCATTGACAGGACAGAACTTATCCTCGATATCTTTGCACAGAGGGCAAAGACAAAGGAGGGAAAGCTCCAGGTCGAGCTTGCACAACTAAGGTATCTCCTGCCAAAACTTGTAGGAAAAGGACTAACCCTTTCAAGGCTCGGTGGAGGGATTGGGACAAGGGGGCCTGGAGAGATGAAACTCGAGATAGATAGAAGAAGGATAAGGGAGAAAATAAAAAGAATAGAGGAAGCACTTAAAAAGGTAGAAAGGACAAGGGACCTCCATAGGAAATCGAGGATGGGTATCCCGACAATCGCACTTGTCGGATATACAAATGCAGGGAAATCAACGCTCTTTAATTCACTTACCCATGCCCACACTAAGATCGATGATAAGCTCTTCGTAACCCTTGACCCTCTTATAAGGAAAATACGTCTGCCGGGGGACAGAGAGGCCTTTTTGTCTGACACTGTCGGTTTTATAAGGAAGCTCCCTCATCATTTGGTAGCAGCCTTCAGGGCAACATTGGAGGAAGTGAGGGAGGCAGACCTACTCCTTCATGTAGTAGATGCAAGCAGCAGGAACATGGAAGAACAGATTGAGGCTGTAGGTTCTGTCCTGAAGGAGCTGGATGTCCCCCTTATCCCGCTGATTTATGTTTATAACAAGATTGACAGATTGGAAGACTACGACCCCTTCAGAAAAAGTTTCCTGAATAAACCCGATTCCGCAGCCATATCCGCCCTTAGGGGGATAGGGATAGGCGGCCTCCTCGAAAAGATAGCGGAGACCCTTTACCCCTCCATAAAAGATGTAGCCTCATCTGTCAGGGTTACAACGGCATCTGTTACTTGAAATCTGGCATGTTTTATGCTATAAAATAGTTATGATAGCCGAGAAAAGGGTCAAAAGGGTTCTCCTAACCTTTATTCTTACTCTCCTTATGGCCGGTCTGTTATTCTACCTTCTGAACCGCCCTGTAGAAAACAAAGATACTGTTGCATTACCAAAGGCAACCGGGGCAGATGTTGTAATAGAAAAGTTTCATTTATCCCAGACAGAAAAAGACAGAGTGAAATGGGAATTAAAGGCAGAAAGCGCAGAATTATACAGGGAAGAGAAGAAGGCCATATTGAAAAATATCGAACTGACCTTCTGGAAGACAGAGGGGGATATAGCAGGAAATACCATAATCCTCAAAGGTGAAGAGGGGATTCTTAATACGGAGACGAGGGATGTCCTTCTAAAGGGGAAAACAAAGGATATTGAGGTCACAACAGATAAGGGCTATACCTTTACCGTACCCAGTCTCAGATGGGATGAGGCAAAGAGGCAGATCCTCAGTGATGATGATGTAATCCTGATAGGTCCGAATCTCAAGGTGAGTGGTAAAGGTATTTTGTTTAATGTGGATACGCAGCAGATAAAGGTATTAAATAATGTCAAAACAGTTTATCAAAAGAAATCTGGATAGAAGACTGCGGTACATCTTCCTGCTTATTTCAGTTATTTTTTGGATATCTCTTTCTATCCCTGCAGGTGCAGTAGAGGATCAGAAAAAGGAAGAAAAGAAGGAAGAAAAACCTGTGGTAATTACCTCCCTTAGCCTTCTTCATGATAATAAAGAACATACCTCTTTATTCGAAGGAAATGTCGTTGCAAAGACAGAAGATATGACTATATATTCTGACAGGATGATGGTTTACTATAAGGATGATGGGAATAAGATAGACAGGATAGAGGCATCAGGCAATGTCAAGGTAGTAAAGGGTGAACGGACTATCGTATCAAGGGAGGCCACATACTATGAGGAAGAAGAAAAGGTCATATTTACAGGAGACCCGCAGGCATGGGAGGGTGATAACAAGGTTACAGGGACTGTGATGACATATTATATGAAAGACGAAAGAAGTATTGTGGAAAACAGCAAGGTTGTTATCATAAATAAAAAGGGGAAAGGGCCAAAGACTACAAATCCTAAATCAGAGACCCTATCAAATCCCCCCTCTCCCCCCCTTTTCTAAAGGGGGGAGAGGGGGGATTATTAGAATTCAGGATTTAGAATATTAGAATTTTGTTTTAAAGAGAATGACCGAAAAACAGATTAATTATATACGGGATTCTGAACTTGATTCAGTACATTTAGAATCCGATACCTCTGCCTCCGGATCAGAGACTGGCAATACCCTCAGGGCTGAAGGCCTTGTAAAGAGCTACAGGGGCAGAAAGGTAGTTAACGAAGTAAGTATCCTCGTAAAGGCCGGAGAGGTTGTGGGGCTTCTTGGGCCGAATGGTGCTGGAAAAACAACCACCTTCTATATGATGGTCGGCCTCACAGTCCCTGACAACGGGAAGATATTCCTTAATGATGAGGACATAGCCTATTTGCCGATGTATAAGAGGGCAAGGAAGGGTATTGGCTATCTGCCACAGGAACCATCCATATTCAGAAAACTCACAGTAAGGGAAAATATTATGGCAATCCTCGAAACCCTTGACTTAAGTAAGGAAGAGCGGGAGGCGAGACTCCAGTCGCTCCTTTCAGACCTTAACATCTCCTATCTCGAGAAAAACAAAGGTTATGCCCTTTCAGGTGGTGAGCGGAGGAGGGTTGAGATTACGAGGGCCCTTGTAACCTCTCCATCATTTATGCTCCTCGATGAACCATTTTCCGGTATAGACCCTCTGGCAGTAATCGAAATCCAGAAAATAATATCGAGACTAAAGGAAAAAGGGATAGGGATCCTTATCACCGACCATAATGTCAGAGAAACGCTTGCCATTACTGATATGGCCTATATCATTAACGAAGGGGTGATTGTAGAAGCAGGAACCCCCGAAGAAATCATTAAAAGTCCCAAGGCAAGGAAGGTATATTTAGGGGAGAAGTTCAGGTTATGAAAACACGGAGTGGATATTTTTAGGTGAACGATGGCCCTTGAATCTAAACTTGAATTAAAACTCTCACAAAGGCTTATCATGACACCACAGCTGCAGCAGGCAATAAAGCTTCTGCAGCTTTCCCGGCTCGAGCTTAGCCAGCTTATTTCACAGGAACTGGTAGAAAACCCGGTACTTGAAGAGGTCGATACAGATGTAACAGAAGAAGAACCGAAGGAGTCCATTGAGACCTTTAAGGACAGGGCTAAAGATGTAAAGGAACCCTCTTTAGATGAATTCAGGTTTGTTTCTGAAGATTATTTTGAAGAGAGGGGTAGTGATGGCAGGGATCTCGGATATTTCCCTGATGGTGAAGAAGAAATCCCCTCCTATGAGCACTTCCTGAGCAAACCCACAACCCTCGCAGACCACCTCCTCTGGCAGTTGAGGCTTTCCACCTCTGAAAAAGCTATTGAAGAGATAGGTGAGGTTATTATCGGTAATCTGGACGAAAATGGCTACCTCCAGTCTTCCATAGAGGAGATCGCCTCAATGAGCGGTTCAAAATCTGAAGACGTGGAGAGGGCCCTCAATCTAATTCAGGATTTTGACCCTATAGGTGTGGCCGCAAGGGACATTAAGGAATGCCTGATCATACAGCTAAGATATCTCGGTCTCCTGGGGACACAGGTAGAGGAGATTGTAAAGAATCACCTGCCTGATATTGAAAAAAGGAGTTATGAGTCCATTGCCAGGGAATCGAATATCTCCCTCAACGATGTCCTCTCCGCCGTTAAAGTTATAGAGGGCCTCGAACCAAAACCCGGACGGTCCTTTCTTAATGTTGATGTTAGGTATATAAACCCTGATGTATATGTACAGAAGATAGGAGACGATTATGTCATCACCCTGAATGAAGATGGAATGCCTAAATTTAGACTGAGCCTATTTTATAAAAATCTTATCAGAACGAAGAATTTCCTTTCTCCTGCTGAGAAGGAATATATGGAAAATAAGTTTAAATCGGCACTCTGGCTCATGAAGAGCATAGAACAGAGGGGGAAGACCATCTATAAGGTTGCAGAAAGTATAGTAAATTTCCAGAAGAACTTCTTCGAAAAGGGGCTGGACCACCTAAAACCTATGACGCTTAAAGACATCGCCGATGCCATATCTATGCACGAATCCACCATCAGCAGGGCAACTACAAACAAGTATATGCATACCCCGCAGGGACTATTCGAACTTAAATTCTTCTTTACCGGAGGACTGCCGTCCGGAGGGGATAGGGTCTCAACTTTCTTGGTAAGAAATATGATAAAGAAGATGGTCTCCTACGAAGATCCGCAAAAACCTCTAAGTGACCAGCAGATAGTAGAACTCCTGAAGAAAAATGAAATAACTGTTGCGAGGAGAACGATAGCAAAATACCGGATTGCACTTAATATCCCTCCCACGAGTATAAGGAAGAGGATCAGTCTTAGAAAGGAGGCCCGATGAATATAATTGTAACCGGAAGACATCTGGATGTGACTCCGGCACTCAGAAGTTATGCCGAAGAGAAGATTAAGAAGGTAGGGAAATATTTTAATAACGTTACAGAGGTAATCATCACCCTTGGCGTCGAGAAATACAGACATAAGGCAGAGGTTCAGTTAAGGGTAAATGGTGTTCTGATACAGGCAGAAGAGGTTACGGGTGAGATGTATTCTTCGATTGATAAGGTCATGGACAAGATTGAAAGGCAGGTTAAGAAATTCAAGGAAAAACTCACCTGGCATAAAGGAAGAACGGAAGGGGAAAAGGAAACGCCGTCTTCAGAAACGACCTTGAAAGAAGAGGGGTATCCTCAGATAATCCGGAGGAAGAAGTTTGCCACAAAACCGATGTCCCCTGAAGAGGCCGTACTGCAGATGGAACTCCTTGACAAGGACTTCTTTATCTTCGAGAATGACTCCACAGGGGATATAAATGTAATATACCGCAGAAGGGATGGGAATGTAGGGCTTATAGAGCCAGTAAGGGGGTGAGGAAGACAGGAGATCTTCATTTTTGATAATGTTAAAGGTCTTCATGGTGTAACCTTTTCATCCTTCTTTTCATCTTTACTATCCTGTAAGCCTTTACGAGTTCATAGGATATAAAGTAGAAGGTGATTCCAAAAAGGGCTGAAACCGCAATGTTACCGAATATATAGGGGACAAGGATCTCCTTCCCCAGTACTGCAGACCAGTTCCCTGATGACCTCAGGTTGCTGATATCCCTGAGTGTATCTGCAGCCTTTTTACCGAGAATCAGACTGCCTATAAAATAACTTGCACCCCAGAAAACAGGGGTGGTCCAGGGATTCATTATCATAGAGCCTACGACAGCAGATACCCTGTTAGCCTTAAGGATTATTGAAAAAAGGATGGCTAAGGGGATACCAAGGCCAAATGTCGGCAGTATCCCCATAACTACACCTATAGCCACACCGAGAGCTATCTTCTCAGGGGTATCATCAATCCTGAGGATTTTGACATACTGGAACCTGATCCACCTCCCGACCCTCCGGAGGAGGTTTCTATTTTTCTCGTTCCTCCCTATTATCTACTCCTTTTTCAACTTCTTAAGGAATGGCTCTATGAGGTCTATAGGAACAGGGAAAATAATGGTAGAGTTTTTTTCTGTTGCGATTTCTGTGAGTGTCCCTAAGAATCTAAGCTGCATTGCCATTGGCTGAGAGGCCATAATCTGTGCTGCCTCTGTAAGCTTCTGCGATGCCTGGAATTCTCCCTCTGCATGTATCACCTTTGCTCTTCTCTCTCGCTCTGCCTCTGCCTGTTTTGCAATCGCCCTCTGCATCTCTATAGGGAGATCTACATTCTTTACCTCAACAGCAGTAACCTTTATCCCCCAGGGTTCTGTCTGCTGGTCTATCACCTTCTGGAGTTCAGCGTTTATATCCTCTCTTTTTGACAGGAGGTCATCGAGCTGGCTCTGACCGAGGATGCTCCTCAGGGTCGTCTGTGACATCTGTGATGTAGCATAATAAAAGTCTTCAACAGCTGTTATGGCCTTTATAGGGTCAATAACCCTGAAGTATACAACGGCATTCACCTTTACAGATATGTTATCCCTCGTGATGACATCCTGGGGCGGCACATCGAAGGCAACGGTCCTGAGACTTACCCTCACCAATTTATCAATAATCGGCCAGATTATAACAAGCCCTGGCCCCTTTACAGGTATAACACGTCCAAGCCGGAAGACAACACCCCTCTCATACTCCTTCAGAATCTTGATGGCTGCTGAGGCAAGATAAAACAGCAGTACAATTCCCAGAATAACACCACTGATAGATACAGGGAATAGTTGAAAAATCATTGCAATTACCTCCTTTCTTTGACCTTAAGTTTTAATCCTTCGACCTTTTCAACAATGATTAATGCACCTTTCTTTATAGGTTCATCGCTCCAGGCCTTCCATAATTCACCATGTACAAATACTGTTCCATCTTTATATATCTCTGTCCTGGCAATTCCTTCCATGCCAATA
>CAKKRL010000040.1 GCA_919902655.1 Thermodesulfovibrionia bacterium | reverse complement strand
AAGGTATATCCTCCAAAGCCTCCTCTATTCTTGTTGCCGTAACAACAACCTCCCCGATTTCTATCTTCTCCTCTGCAAATAGAGAAGTGAGAAGTAAGAAGTGAGAAGTAAGAATTAATAAGATGTAAATAACAAATTTTGAAACCTGAAGTCTGAAGTCTGATGTCTGATGTCTTTTCATTTCTTCCTCCATCGAGAATTTATTTTGATTTTATTCAGAGGTATTGTAGGGGCAACCCTTGTGGTTGCCCTTTATTTGGGCAGGGACAAGCCCTGCCCCTACAGGGCTCTTAATTTTCAACTCTGAAACTCTTATTGGCCTGGATAGGTCTTCCGGCTCAGGGCTTACAACCTACTTACCCGCCTTCCCATCCCGGTATATCGGGACAGTGGCTTTAAATTAGTCGCAAGGCTATTTGTCGTTAGTCCTGAGTCTTTATTTTTTAAATCTCCTAACCCTGATTTCTGACCATCGACTGCCGACTATTGACTATTTGACTGATTTGAGCTTTCGTTCCCTTCACGGCTGCGGGGCAGCGGGGGCATTACATCCACCCCTCTTCCCTGACATCCAGACATCTTATGTTTACTTACTCTAAAAGATTAGATTCCTCCCCCTGAACTTGATTCCGGGTCGGAATGACAAAAATAATAATACTCTATTCCCACCTCCTCTCTTTTATATATTCAGCAAGGCTTTTTAATAAAATATTATTTTCCCTGCGGGATTTTACAGCAATCCTTATATAGGAACTTCCGAGCCCCTTGAAGTCAGAGCAGTCCCTGACGAGGATGGCTTTTTTCCCTAACTGCTTGTAAATCCCGTCCCTACCATCTAATCTTAGGAGATAAAAATTCGTCTTGGACGGGAAATATTTTATTCCCATTCTTTTTAGGCGATTCTCAATAAATCTTTTCTCCTCTTTGATTAATCTATATGTCTCTGCCCTGTACGCCTTATCCTTAAGAGCCACTACCGCTGCCCTCTGGGCAAGGCTGTTTACTGACCAGGGCTCTTTAAATGCCTTCAGTCTTTCTATGAGTTGTGACGGGAAGACGCCATAACCAATCCTTAAGCCAGAAAGGGCATAGAACTTTGTCATCGACCTCAAGACAATGAGATAGGGATTATCTCTGACAAGGTTTATAACACTATCTTCAGGGCAGAAATCAATAAAGGCCTCATCAACAACAAGGTAGCATTTCTGCCTCCTTGCTGCATCGGCAATCTTAAGAACCAATTCCCTTTTAAGCTGTCTGCCGGTTGGATTATTTGGATTACAGAGAAAAGCCATATCGAATAATCCCCCCACACCCCCCTTTAGTAAAGGGGGGAAGGGGGGATTTGAGTTTGGAGTTTGAAGTTTGGAGTGGCCGCCTTCCATTGTTGTTATGAATTCATCTGTGTTTATATCGAAATTATTTTCTTTTTTTAACTCGTAACTCGTAACTCGTAACTCGTTACTGATTCTGCATGCCCTTTCATATTCCGAGAATGTTGGGGCAGGAATGAGGACGCCTTTCGGTTTTAATGCACGTGTTATCAGATAGATAAGTTCGGTGCTCCCATTCCCGCATAGTATCATCTCAGGCTCTATCCCGTGGTATTGAGCGATATATTTCCTTAATTTCTTGGACTCAAGATCAGGGTATTTGTTAAGGTATTTAAGGTTCTTCCGTATCTCAGCCTTCACCTTTTTCGATATGCCGAGGGGATTTATAGAGGCGCTGAAATCAATTATCTTCCTCTCCTGTATCTTAAGCTCTTCTGCAAGTCTGTAGATATTTCCACCATGCTCCATCATAATTGCTCCAGGTATTTGATCAAAACTGCCATAGAAATTCCTAAGACCGATATCAGTTTTACAATCAGTATAGCATTCTCTGATGCGTGTAAATAATATAACCAGCTTTGGCTATCTGTGCTACCAATATACGGTTTATAAACTACTATACCGCCATATGTTGCTGGCCCCCCAAGTCTTATATCGAATACCCCTGCCATTGCAGCCTCTGGCACACCGCTATTAGGGCTTGGGTGTTTTTTCCCGTCGTGGAGCATCGTCTTCAGTGAGCGGTGAACAGTGGACAGAGAACGGTGAACAATAGCGGATGCAATAACGATCAAAATACCTGTTATCCTTGCAGGTATGTAATTGGCTATATCGTCAAGTCTTGCCGCTGCCCATCCGAAGTACCTGTACTTATCATTCTTATATCCCACCATAGAGTCAAGAGTGTTTATTGCCTTATATGTCATTGCAAGAGGCAGGCCTCCTACCGCATAATAAAAAATAGGTGCGATTATTCCGTCTGAGGAGTTTTCTGCAAGGCTCTCGATGGTTGCCCTGAGAATATCCTTTTCCCCGAGGGATCTCGTATCACGACCCACGATATGCCTCACCCTTATCCTTGCCCCTTTAATGTCCCTGTCAATTACTGCATCTATAACAGACCTCGCCGCTTCTATAAGCCCCCTTGTTGCAAGAGTAGCTGATATGAGATATATCATTACTAAAAGCAAGAGATAAGAAATAAGAAGCGGGAACATGGAAGAAAGAAATATTGAATTAACGATATAAAACAAACCATAAGTAACACTAATCATTGTTATTACAAGGATTACTCCAGAAAGTTTCAAAGGGTGAATACCTTTTAAGCATTTTGAACTGTTCTGAATTGTTTTATCCTTTCTCAGGTAAGTTTCTATCCTTGCAATTGCTTTACCCATAATTTTCACAGGATGGGGAATCCATTGCGGATCCCCTATAGATAAATCAATGAGAAAGGCGATTATCAATAATATATATGGTTCGGAAACTATATAATAAACGTCCTGTAAGGCCTCAAACATGATACCCTATCAACCTCTCTATGAATTTCATATCTATATTCTCCTCTAAGATCTCAGCCCATCCATTCATTGCGCCATCCCTTAACCCCGAATATTCCAGAACCTCTTCAACAGGATTTAATCTCTTCTTTATTCTCATGGAATTTATAATGTCCCTTCTGAAACTATCATTATCGAATATCCCGTGAATATAAGTTCCCCAGACATTTCCTGTTGAAGAACCGTCCATTATCAGTGATAAGTGACGAGTGACGAGTGACGAGTTTGATGAAATTCTTTTTAGTCTGAATAAACCAGTTTCACCTTTACTTACTCCCATGTGGATTTCATAGCCCTTTAAGGTATTTTTATTCTGAACTCCTAACTCTGAACTCTTAACTAAAGTTGCCTCCACCTGTGATGTTACTTTGGTCCTTTCAAAGGTTGTCTCTATATCAAGAAGTCCTAACCCTTCAATTTCTCTGTGATTACCCTCAATCCTGTATGGATCGTATATCTTCCTCCCAAGCATCTGATAGCCGCCACAGATGCCAATAACAGAAATCCCCTTCTCAACAGCCCTTTTCAAGCTTTCCTCAATACCTTTTTCTCTAAGGAATAAAAGATCCTTAACTGTATTCTTCGAGCCAGGTATAATGACAATATCAGCATTCTCTATATCACCTTCCCATAATGAATAAAGAAGATCAACATCTGGTTCGTACATAAAAGGATCAAAATCAGTGAAATTAGATATATATCTCAGTCGAATAACTACAATCTTTATTTTTGCTGCCCTTGCCCCCTCACCCCTTAACCCCTTGATTCTTTCAAGGGGGATTCCATCCTCCTCATGAAGCCCGAGGTCACCGAGATATGGGATCACTCCGATAACAGGCCTATTTGTCTTTTCATATATCATTGAAAGCCCTGGTCTCAGGATTTCTAAGTCACCCCTGAACTTATTGATAATATATGCTTTGATATAACCTGCGTCTCCATCGAGGAGTCCGACTGTGCCGTAAAAAGATGCGAATACACCTCCCTTGTCGATATCCCCTACAAGGATCACAGGTGCACCTGTATGACGGGCTACCTTCATGTTTACAACTTCATCCTTACACAGGTTTATCTCTGCAGGGCTTCCTGCCCCTTCAATCACAATAAGATCATACTTACTGGATAAACGTCCGTAGGCATTCTTTACAGCCTCCCATGCCTCATCTTTAAAAGAATAGTATTCTTTTGCTTCCATGTTTGAATGGACTTTGCCGTTAACAATCACCTGACAGGATCTCTCGCCAGATGCCTTAAGGAGTATTGGATTCATATCGACTGAGGGTTCAATCCCTGCTGCCTCTGCCTGAAGTGCCTGGGCACGACCTATCTCGCCACCCTCTTTTGTTATAAAAGAATTAAGGGCCATGTTCTGTGCCTTGAAAGGTGCAACATTAACACCTCTGTCCCTGAATATTCTGCAGAGTCCTGCAACAATAAGGCTCTTGCCGACACCAGAACCTGTCCCTTGTATCATCAATGCCTTAGACATAATCATAGGGCTTGTAGTTAAAAAGTTTTACAACAGGGTAACTGCTGTGAAACTCTACGATATTTACTGCCCCGTAATCCTGTTCAATCCTGAAAATATTCTCTAATGGTATACCGAGAAACTGGCAGAGGATTATCCTGTTTACACCACCATGGGCAACAATAGCGATATCTCTCCCATTATGGTCACTAACAATTCTATCGATTGCACTCATGCATCTCTCTTTTACCTCTAATGTATTTTCTCCACCGGTTGGGCTGAACCTGAGTGGATTTTTTACCCAGGCTCTAAAATCTTCCGGATATTTCTCTTTTATTTCATCAAAGCTCATCCCTTCCCACACCCCGAAGTCTCTCTCACGCAATCCATTTATTTTAACAGGACTCAATCTGAAAGGTTTTGCAATTATCTCAGCGCCCCTAACTGCCCTGCTTAAATCAGAACAGTAGACAGCATCAAATAAGCCCCCCATCCCCCCTTTAATAATTCCCCTCTGTCCCCCTTTGCTAAAGGCCATGGCTCGTAGAGGGGATGTAGGGGGATTATCGCGGGGTAAGGGGGAATCAGACCTGTTTCGACTTAATTCAACGATATATCTCGAAGCCTCTTCCATCTGTCTTATACCCCTTTCAGAAAGCGGTACATCAATCGTCCCCTTATACCGTTTTTCCTCTGAGCCCTCTGTC
>CAKKRL010000039.1 GCA_919902655.1 Thermodesulfovibrionia bacterium | reverse complement strand
CTGACAGAATCGGGTATCCCTTCAGCTTTTCAAACTCACCTCCGAGGTCTTTCAGTACAAGACCCATACCTGAACCGTCATGCCCCTCCTTCATCGTCTCAAGGGCAAGGATATTCTCCATAGGAGAGAAATATTTATCAGATGTTATTGCGACTAACCTGCACATCCTTGTCTATTTAATCAAATCCTCTCTGGTTTACCTGTCATATTTCTAACAGGGTAAAAAAAGCGTCCATATCGTTTAGATATGACGCCTCTGAAACCTTTTTCCCTGAGTTGTATCAGGGACAGGAACTGACAACTTATAAATTTTAAAATAATTTTTGTGTTTTGTCAAAAGTTAACCTTATATAAGATTTATTTCTCTGTCAAACCGTATTTCTTGGCCTTGTAACCGAGTTGTCTCTGGGTTATTCCAAGAAGCCTTGCTGCCCTTGCCTGCACATATCCGCATTCCTTAAGGGCCTTTGAGATTCTCTCTTTCTCAATAGCCTCGATGTCCTTAGAGAGCGTTTCCCTTTCTATAATAAACCGGTCCTCCATTCCTACCTGAATAGGGAGATTCTCCGGTAATATCAGATTTCCGTCTACCATTACAACGAGTCTCTCGATGGTATTCTCAAGCTCCCTTACATTCCCCGGCCAGTGGTAATCAAGGAGTTTCCTCAATGCCTCCTTAGAAACAGTGACCTTTTTTCCATGGGTATTGTTGAACCTGTTAAGGAAATGCTCTATGAGAACCGGGACATCCTCTCTCCTTTCCCTGAGAGATGGCAGGAATATAGGGACTACATTCAGTCTCCAGTAGAGATCCTCCCTGAATGTCCCTTCTTTTACTGCCTCTTCCAGGTCCTTATTGGTGGCAGCAATAATCCTCACATCAGCCTTGATCGTTTTTGTGCCGCCAAGCCTCTCAAATTCATATTCCTGAATAACACGGAGAATCTTTACCTGGATAGCAGGGCTTATGTCTCCTATTTCATCAAGGAATATTGTACCTCTATCAGCAAGTTCGAAACGGCCTTTTTTACTTGATACTGCACCTGTAAATGCACCCCTTTCGTATCCAAAAAGCTCCGATTCAAGGAGGTTTTCAGGCAGGGCTGCACAATTTAGGGCAATGAACGGGCCTTTCGACCTCAGGCTTTCATAATGGATTGCCCTGGCGATAAGTTCCTTGCCTGTGCCACTTTCTCCCCTTAAAAGCACCATCGTATTGCTTTTAGCAACCTTATGTACCGCCCTGAATACATCCTGCATTTTATCGGATGAACCGACAATATTGGGGAAGCTGTATTTTCCTTTGAGCTCAAAGGAGAGGCTTTCCTTCTCCTTCTTCTCAGCAAGGTATGCCTGGCTCAGTTTGACATTCTGGGCAATAAGGGATGACAAGATCTTAAGAACCCTTAAGTCCTCCTCGAGTGATACCTTCTCTTCAAATATCCTGTCAGCGGACAATACACCCAGGATTTCTCCTTTGAATTTTATAGGGACACATAGGAATGCAATCCTGTCTTTATCCATTCTTGAGAGTGTCCTGTTAAGGAACATTGGTTCCTCACCTATGTTCGGTATAACCATAGGATACCCTGATTTTACCACCTTTCCAACTATTCCCTCTCCTATTTTATACTTTCCTCTTAGGATCTCTTCCCTTGTCAGACCATAGGCAGCAACAATCATGAGTTCTTTTGTTTCAGGGTCGAGGAGGGTTACCGTTCCCCTCTTCATACCGAGAAAGTTCGACAATACTCTCATTGAGTGAGTCAGGTTTTTTTCGATCTCAAATGATGAGCCAAGGGATTTGCTCACTTCAAGGAGGGCGTTAAGCTCTGCGTTTTTAATACTTAGAAGCTCGTCTTTTGTCTTCATACAATATTTTATTTTAACATTATTGTACAAAAATCTACAATATTGTTTTTATATGCAATTTCTTTATTTAAGAGGGGTTGATTGTTAAAGACTTGTAGAATTGATGAGGTGTTTATGAAAAATCCAGTGACCCGCCGGGTTATTGAGCCTGGCGAGTCACTTATTGCCTTAGAGCCATTCTTCCTGCAAGATCTCTCCCTGCAGACTTAACACAATATATTTGACAGGGACCTTTCTGTTTGCAGACTGTATAGCCTCCTGAGCCAACCTTACCAGGCCAGAGCAGCAGGGAACCTGCATTATCAGGATCGTAAGTGTATTTATCTTTGCGTCTTCGATCCAGCTTTTGATCTTCTCGACATAGATCTCCTGTTCTGAATCGAGCTTGGGGCAGGCAATACCCAGAGATTTTCCCTTCAGGTAATCGTTATGGAAATTACCAAAGGCATAGGCAACACAGTCAGCCACAAGAGCCACATCCGCCTTTTCGAAATAAGGTGCAGTCGGCGAAATCAGGTGCATCTGGATCGGCCACTGCTTGAGCTGAGACTTGACCTTTACAGATGCAGTCTCTTCCTGCGTGTCCTTTTCTCTGAGATCAACCATCTTTGAACCGGGACATCCTTCAAACATTCTGCTTCACCTCCTCTTTTTGGAATTTTTCTTCTAATTTACTTGCAAACCCCTCGTATTTCTGAGAAGAGGTTTCAAATCTTTTGTCGACTTCATTAAATTGTGAGAATAATTCCCCCACCTGAGAGACAGTAAGATTCCTGTCTAACCAGGGATATAGTATCTCATCCTCTTTTCTTATATGCTCTTTCAAAAGCTCCATGTAACCATTAAGGTGCTCTTTTATTGACTGGTTATCTTCCTTCTCAACAGCCTCAAGTACTGCCCTAACATGACCCCTGCCGATATCGTGTTCCTCAAGCATTGCCTTGATAATCTCTATGCCTTCACCAAACTTTTTAAAGAGTATATCCTCTTCCTTTGCATGATGATATTTATCTGCATAGGAGCGGAT
>CAKKRL010000038.1 GCA_919902655.1 Thermodesulfovibrionia bacterium | reverse complement strand
CATGACGGTTCACTCGAAAATCCCAGTTATTGTCAATAAAACTTCTTGTTTGTCTATCATAACTTTATGCCTATAGTGTTTTATAACTATATGAGAAACTTGTTAATGATAAAATGGCCAGCTGAACGTTTCAAATCTTCACTCACGTGCTCTCGGCACAATCCTTTGTTCTTAAAGCCGGCCAGGTCAGGTTCATCCTCGGGGTCTAAGACCACCAATAACGTCCGACCTTGAAATCTATCATCTCCTCGTCCCCCACTCTATACCAGCAAAATACTATATCTTATGCCACCTGTGCTTCCAATGATACGTTAAACCCAAGCTGTACTAACTTGTTCATGTGATACATCTTAACCTTCTCCTTATTGCGCTTATCTAAATAATCCGCTCCGAGTTCCTTATAACCAACCTTATCCTTTAAAATATGGTACGCCATCACCAGTATCTTATGACCTATTGCTATAGCTGCCTTCTTCTTCCCACGACGTCCTGCAAGCCTGTGATACTTATCCCGCAAATAAGTATTCTTTGTCCTCGACGCCGATAACCCGCATTGTACCAATACCCCCTTTATCCACTTGTCTCCAGAACTGATCCTTCCGCTTTTTTTTTACCAGCGCTCTCATTATTCCCAGGACTCATACCGGCCCAGGAGGACAGATGCGATGCACTGGGAAACTTGCTCATATCTGCCCCTGTCTCTGCTATTATCGTTGTCGCTCCAATCTTATCTACACCAGGTATCGTATCCAGCAACTCTACATCCTTGTCAAGTTTACGCTCCTTAATAAGTCCATCCGCCTCCGTCTCAAGTTTCTCTATCATCTCCTCTATATACTCTATGTGCTTCAAACTCATCTCTATCAACATCCGGTGATGCTCCGTAATCCGGCTGTTAAATGACTTCTTTAGCTCTTCTATCTTACTCCTCAACCTACCCTTGGCTAATTCGCTCAAACTATCACGATCTGTATTACCCCTTATTATCTCCCTGATCATCTTACGTCCGGAAACACCAAGAGTATCTGTGGCCACAGAGGATAACTTTATGTTTGCATCCTCTAAGTACTTCTGCAGCCTGTTCTTCTCCGCCGCTATATTGTTGTTGAGCCTGCTCCTGTATCTGGTTAAATCCCTTAACTGCCTTATGTGCTTGGGAGGAATAAAGCTGCCCTGTATCAAACCATTCCTCAACAACTTGCATAACCACTCACTATCTGCAACATCTGTCTTCCGGCCAGGAACATTCTTTATATGTCTTGCATTTGCCAGAATTACCTCAACATCATTCTCCAAAATATTATATACTGGTCTCCAGTATATCCCCGTACTCTCAATGGCTACATGTGTTATCCCTTCGCTCTTTAGCCAATCCCGAAACTCCTCTAAATCCTCTGTCATTGTTGAATATGTCCGTATCTCCTTCTTGCTAATCTTCCCCTCACGCCCAATCATAATACATGCCGTCAATGTCTTCTTGTGTACATCTATACCACAACATCTATCAAATAGAACTTCCATTGCAGTGCCCTCCTTTAAATAGGTTAATGTCTAAAAGGCACTATACAACATATCTCGCACTGTGTAGAACAATTTTCATGACCCTTTGTGAGCCCCAAAGAGGCTCATGACGGTTCACTCGAAAATCCCAGTTATTGTCAATAAAACTTCTTGTTTGTCT